>JAIBAF010000102.1 GCA_019695335.1 bacterium | reverse complement strand
ATTTTATATGGATGGAATAGCGTCTTCAGAGATGGTAATGGCGGGATGGACATTGGTGATTGTTTACGTAGCGGTCACATTGTTTTTTGTCATTCGTGGCGCTATGAAAACAAAAACGATGGCCGATTATGCTGTTGGAACGATTCAATTTTCTCCGGTTGCGGTTGGGTTAGCTTTGTCAGCATCCATGACGAGCGCAGCTACGTTTATTATTAACCCGGGGTTCATTGCTATGTACGGATTGAGCGGCGTGCTGTCGTACGCGATTGCACTACCCGTTGCGGCGATGGTGTCGCTGGTCATTTTAACCAAAGGTTTCCGGCATCATGGCAGTACCGTCAAAGCGTTGACATTGTCGCAATGGATAGGAACACGCTTCAAAAGCTCAGGCTATTCGCTGTTTTTTGCGTTCATCGCACTTTTGCTGATCACGTTTATTGTACTGATCTGCGTCGGACTTACTAAAGTTTTGTCGAAGACGCTCAATGTGGATGAATGGTACATACTGCTCGGCACTGTAATTTTTATTTTCGGGTATATGATGTTCGGTGGCGCTAATTCAATGGTCTACACTAATACGGTTCAATCCGTAATCATGCTGGTCGTGGCATTTATTTTATTAGGATCGGGGTACGAGCATTTTAAAAATGGGATCCAGGGCTTTTTGGATGAACTCACGGCCATTGATCCGAATCTGATCACGTGGACTAACCCGTCCAGCCCGTTGTTTCGTGATTTTTTTGAAATCATTTTTTGCCAGATGGTTGTTGGCGTAGCGATTGTCTGCCAGCCTCATATTATTACTAAATCGCTTTTACTCAAGACAGATAAGGACGTCAACCGTTATCTTGTGACGGGCGTGATTTCTCAAATGATTTTCTTTTTTGTAGTGTTTGCGGGATTGTATGCGCGTTTGACATTTCCGGATTTGAAAGCCAATGGCGTTCCTTTGAAAATGGATGGCATAATTCCGGCATATGTCGTTACTGAATTTTCGGTTTACGTTGGACTACTGGTAGTGTTAGGATTAATTTCAGCCGGTATATCGACGTTAGAAGGTTTGATTCAATCCTTGTCGACGACGATAACATCGGACATTATACAGCCATTATTTGGAAAGTATTTTCCTGCAGACGAATCGAAAAAAAACACGATTCAGTTTACAATCAATAAATTGGTTATCGCTTTTATTGGGTTCGCTGCAATTTTTATTTCGTACGATCAGTTGGTTCATCCCAACCTGAGCGTCGGTATATTTGCACAAAACGGAGTGTATGCCTATTTTGCGGCTGCGTTTGTGCCGGTGCTTTTCGGAACGTTTTTGAAAAACGTTCATAAAGCTGCGCCGATCATGGCATCGTTGACAGCCGTTGTGACTCATTTCTCAGTATACTACGGAGGGCTAACTCCATATATGCAGTCGCCGGTGAAAAATCCTGCCATTTCTGCGTCCATGGCTATTTTGTCGTCTCTTGCCGTTGGATATGTTTTGTATTTTGTCCTCAGAAAAAAATCGGATTCGAAAGAAAACATATGAATGCCTTTGATTATCCTAATGTTTTACAGCTTTTTGAAGATCAATGTGATCGTTACGCGAACATGCCATTTTTATGGGAAAAGCGCGGTCAATGGATTCCGATGACGTGGAACGAATTTCGTAACGACGTATATCGCTTTGGGGCCGCTTTGATCGAACGTGGCATCACACGAAATGAAGGTGTTGCCATTTTATCGGGGAATGTCAAGGAATGGCCGATATGCGATCTTGGAACGATCTATGCCGGTGGAGTATCGGTAGGACTTTATCCAACCTCCTCAGCGACGCAGTGTGCGTTCATGATCGACCATTCAGATTCCAAAACCGTGGTCGTCGATCATGCTCGCCAATTGGAAAAAATCTTAGAAGTACGTCCGTCACTGACAAATTTGCGTGATATTGTTGTCATAGATCCTAACGTACCGACTGATCAACGGAAGAATATCTGGAATATAAAAGATTTTCTCGCACTCGGTGACAATCATCTGCGAGTCGGACTCAAGACGATGGAAATGTTACGCCGCACGATGCAGCCTGCCGATACGATCATGTATGTGTATACGTCCGGTACAACCGGCGATCCGAAAGCGGCCATGATTTCCAACCGTTATTTTTTATATAACGGCGATTCAATCAACAACGTATTTGACTTCAAACCGCAGGAATCGATCATTTCATATTTACCGTTCTGTCACGTGGGAGAACGGATTTTTGGTTTTTCCGTTTCGTTGATTGCCGGACGTCAGTTTTATCTCGTCGAAGATTATTCGAAAGTCATTGATACGCTTATTGAAATCGACGCCGATATTTTCGGAGGCGTGCCACGGTTGTATGAAAAAATGTATGCCAAGATAACCGGACATATAGCGATAATGCCTGAAAATCAGCGATCGGAAATTCAATCTGCGTTTTCAACCGCGAGAGACTATTTTAGTTACGTTCTCAACCGGCGCGAAGCTCCACCGCAATTGACGCAGGAGTATGCATCCTTCAATGCATCCGTATTGAAACCTTTGCGGGAAATGGTGTTTGGAAAGAAAATGCGGATTTGTACATCCGGCGCGGCGCCGCTGTCGAAAGATGTTGCAGAATTTTTTGTCGCCATTGGTTCGCCGATTTACGAGGCGTACGGCTTGACGGAAAATATCTCCGCCTCGATTAATCGGCCTGATAAACATCGGATCAGTACGGTCGGGGTACCGATGCCGTATTGCGAAATTAAGCTGGCGGAGGACGGCGAAATTCTCATCAAAGGCGATAATACGTTTTCAGGCTATTACAAAAATGAAACGGCGACACGGTGGATGTTTGACGCAAACGGCGAGTGGATGTTGACCGGCGATATCGGTACATTCGACCAGGATGGATTCCTGCGCATCATCGACCGCAAAAAAGAATTATTGATCACCAGCACCGGCAAAAACATTGCGCCCGCGCCGATTGAAATTATGCTGAAATACGATACCGTGATCAGCCAGTCCATGATAGTAGGGGATGGGAAAAGTTATATTGCTGCGCTGATCACGATCAATCCGTTTGAAGCTGTTCGTTCCGTAAAAGAACTGGCGGCGACATTGCCGCACGACGTGGTGGAAAATCTGAAAAAAGGCCAATGGCCGCCGGACGGGGAAATGCGTAAATTGATCGAACAACCTGCTTTGCGCGAGCATATTCAGAATACGATTCACAAAGTGAATGCTTCGCTTAATCACACGGAACAAATCAAAAAATTTACGATCCTGCCTTTTGATTTTTCTATCGAACGCGGTGAAATTACGCCGACGTTGAAATTGAAACGGAAAGTCATTACCGAGCGCTACAAAGATATTATCGAGCACCTCTATCATTCAGCTTAGAGTTTATTCGGCAATAAGTCCACTGGATATTGGCCCTGATTGTGAATGCATTCAAAGATAGGCTTTAAAACGGAGAGCTTTTTTGTCTACTTTGTTTACGGCAGTTTTGGGAAGTTCATCCAGAAATCGAATTATTTTTGGAATTTTGTAACCGGCTAATCGTAATTTTAAAAAAGTGATAAGCTCAGCTTCAGTCAAAGAATAATTGTTTCGAGCCACGACAAATGCAACCCCGATTTCGCCCCATTTTTCATCCGGAATTCCGATTACAGCAGATTCGGCAATGCTTTCGTGGGCATGTAAAACGGTTTCGATCTCGATCGGGTAAATATTTTCGCCACCGGATATGAACATTTCTTTTTTCCTGCCGACGATGTAATAACAGCCATCGGCATCGCGGCGGGCCAGATCGCCGGTATGAAGCCATCCGTTACGGATCACGGCATCCGTCGATTCCGGCTGATCCCAATATCCCGGCGTGACATGCGGACCGGCGATAAGTAATTCGCCAACTTCATCCGTCGTACATTCCGATCCATCGGGTTTAACGATTTTTACCTGCACATGCATAAGTGGAAATCCAACCGAGCCGGCTTTTTTTTCACATAGATCGGGTGGTAGCCAGAATGTATTGGGGCCTGCTTCAGTGAGACCGTACCCGGTTTTGAAATCGACTTTCTTCGAACGGAATTTCTGAAAGATAGGAGCAGGACAGGGTGCGCCACCGGAAATTACAAAACGGCATTTTGAAAAATCCGATGCAAGCCATTCCGGAATTTCCTGCATCAGATGAAACATGGTCGGAACGCCGAAGAGAACTGAAACAGGATAATCACTGAGCAATCGAAACATTTGTGCTACGTCGAATGATTGACAAATAATGCTAGTGCCTCCGATGTAAACAAGTGGTGCCGTCAGTACGTTTAGTCCGCCTGTGTGAAAAAGTGGGGCGTTGAGGATTGTCATATCATCGTGACGTAATTCCCAAGAAGCACAAGTCTGAATGGCATTCCACAAGATATTTCCGTGCGTTAGAATCGCTGCTTTCGTCTCTCCCGTTGTTCCGCCGGTATAACATAGCACCCACGGGTCGTCGGTTGTGATATCGGCCGGCATTATATATTGATCGCTGCATATTTCCGAATCGGAAAGTAATGAGTCGGATGTTTGAGTTTGCCGGTCTACGCCTATCCAGTGATTTACGGAGGGTAGTTTATCCTTCAACGATTGGACAGTTTCGGTAAACTCACTGCAGTGTATCATGACTTCCGGTGAGGCGCTTTTAATAATCGAAGTCAGTTCCGTAGCCGGTAATCGCCAATTGAGATTTTGCAAAATTGTTCCGGTTTTGCCGCATGCGAACCACACGTCGAGGTACGACGCTGAGTTAACTGCAAGCATGGCAACACGCGTTCCTTTTTTCAATTTCAATTGGGTAAACCAATTGGCGAGACGATTAACGCGGCGATTCCATTCGGAATAAGTCGTACGTTCTCCGGAAATAGCATCAATGAGAGCGATTTTGTTGGGGGATAATTGTTCGCGGCGGGAGAGCCAGTCAAGCGCACGCATAGAGCAAATGGGTTAGTCTATTGCTGCGAGTAATAACTATTTATTCTTAGGCAGCGGCAGTTCACATTGGAGTTTGTCCGTTTGCTCGTTCACCGGCAAAGGATATTTACCGCTGAAACAAGCCGTGCAGTAACCGTGTCCATCTTGCGGAACGGCTGCCAGCAAACCTTCCATCGACAGATATTCTAAACTGTCAGCGCCGATTTGTTTACACATTTCTTCTTTGGACATGCGATTGGCAATCAGTTCGTTTTTAGTCGGAAAATCCATTCCATAATAACACGGCGACGTTACGGGAGGCGAACTGATGCGTACGTGGACTTCTTTTGCGCCGGCTTTTCGGATCATCGCAATCAATGGTTTCAACGTAGTTCCGCGGACGATCGAATCGTCGATCACGACGACTCGCCGGTCACGTAACACACCTTCAACCGCGTTGAATTTGACTTTCACTTTGAGATCGCGCATGGATTGTACCGGATGAATGAACGTGCGCCCAACATAATGATTACGGATCAAACCGAGTTCGAATTTCATTCCGGTGCGGCGCGAATAGCCGACCGCAGCCGTATTGCTGGAATCCGGAACGCTGATCACGATGTCGGCTTCTACCGGAACTTCTTCTGCGAGACGTTTACCGAGTTTTCGCCGCGCTTTGTCAACGTTGTCGCCAAAAATTTTACTGTCAGGACGTGAAAAATAGACGAATTCGAAAATGCAATGAGCCGGAGTCGGAAGATCCTTGACGACCATTTCACTATGGAGGCCTTTCGCGTCGACGACAATGAGTTCGCCGGGTTTGACGTCGCGCGTGTATTCCGCACCGATAATGTCCAGCGCACATGATTCACTGGCAATGACCGTCGCGTCGCCCATACGTCCGATACAAAGCGGTCGAATTCCATGCGGATCGCGCACGGCGATCAATTTATCTTTCGTAATCAAAAGAAGCGAAAAAGCTCCTTTGATTTGGGTCACAGCGTATTTGATCTGATCTTCGACTTTGGGAAAACCGGAATGGGCGGCGAGGTGAAGAATGACTTCCGTATCGCTGTTAGACTGAAGGATGGCGCCTTTGTTTTGAAGATCGCTTCGAAGTTGAAAATAATTGACAAGATTGCCGTTGTGAGCGGCAGCTACTTCACCGGTATTAATGATCGCAATGATCGGTTGTGCGTTTTGAAGAAAACTTCCGCCGGTTGTCGAATATCGATTATGGCCGATGGCAATATGGCCTGGGAGTTGAGCAAAAATTTTATCATCGGAGAATACATCACCGACGAGTCCCATGCCGACGTGCCGATGCAAACGTTCTCCGTCAGCCGCTACGATGCCGGTAGATTCTTGTCCGCGATGCTGAAGGGAATACAAACCTAAGTAGGCTAGTTTGGCTGCTTCCGGATGGCCGTAAATTCCAAATACGCCGCATTCTTCTTTAATGTCTTCCGACATAGTCGTGCTTTCGGGGTAAGATTTTTTTAGTCGTGCGCAATGTAATTTAAAAAACTAAATACTGCAACATTGTAATGATATTTCTGAAGCGATCGTTTTTTTAATTAATTAAATTACAAATGTTCTAATTCTTATTCGATATTCGGTATTTCAAATTCAGGTTTGTATTTTTTCTTGTTTGCCTTCCTTACAAAACTCGTTATATTATAACGGCCATTCGATCCAAACATTCCAGTTATTTCAGTTCATCCAACCAATATCCGAGGCTACCTTGCATGAAAGTCCTGATCATTGACGACAATGAGATGAACATTGCATTGCTCAAGAATCTCGTTACCAAAGCGGTGCATTGCGAGCCGGTTAATTTTACACATTCACCGGACGCTCTTCGGTGGTGCGAGCAGGAAACGCCCGATCTGGTGCTGGTCGATTACATGATGCCGGAACTTAACGGTTTGCAGTTCATCGAAAAATTCCGTCAGTTGCAAGGTAAAAAAGACATTCCTATTGTTATGATTACGGCTACGGGCGAAAAAGAAATTCGCTACAAAGCACTGGAATTAGGGGCTAACGATTTCCTGAATAAACCTATCGACAATGCCGAATTCATCGCACGTGCGCGTAACATGCTTGCATTGCAGGAAAGCCAAAAAGCTCTGGCTAATCGGGCCGAATGGCTTGCCGAAGAAGTCCGTAAAGCGACGGCGGAAATAGTATCGCGTGAACGCGAAGTGATTTTTCGTCTGACGAAAGCTGCAGAATACCGCAGTCCTGAAACAGGTTCGCACATTCTGCGCATGGCATTGTATTCCAAAGCCATTGCCCGGACGCTCGGTATGAGTGAAGAAGATCAGGATCTCATTTTAACCTCTGCGCCCATGCACGATATCGGTAAAGTCGGGACGCCGGATTATATTCTTCTCAAAACCGAAGCGCTGACCGATTATGAATACGAAATTATGAAAGAACATACGGTGATGGGATATGAAATTTTACAAGGCAGCAAATCGCCATTGCTGCAAAAGGCCGCCGAGATTGCGCTGGCGCATCATGAGAAATATGACGGCTCCGGCTATCCGAAAGGTCTGAAAGGGGAAGACATTCCGTTGAGTGCTCAAATCTGTTCTATCTGCGATGTATTCGATGCGCTCACGTCGCCACGATCGTATAAAAGAGCTTGGTCGTCTGACGAAGCACTGACTGAAATCGAACGACGGAGCGGAACTCATTTCGATCCGGGTCTCGTTCGAATCTTCAAGAAAACCCTTCCTGATATTTTATCCATCAAAGATCGTTATTCGGATAATACTCATCCGCGCGAAGACGAAAATTGACCGACCAAGGCTAACCCAAATGTGGAGTTTTGCCAATCGCGTGAAATAGTGTTGACTGTCCTTTTCTTTCCGTGTATCTTTTTATTAGTCTAATCATTTGTCCATCAATTTGTTGTTTCAATGACCACAATTACTGATGCATTGCAAAGAGAAATTTTATTTGTCGAACCACCCAAGCGTGTGATTTCGCTCATTCCGAGCATTACGGAAGCGCTTTTTGAATTAG
>JAIBAF010000101.1 GCA_019695335.1 bacterium | reverse complement strand
ATCTTCACCCAGATTCCGAACCATCAAAGTCGTATCATAATTGGTCTGAATCAGCAGGGAACCGATGGTAATCGTCCCGCCAATTCCTATCTGAGGCGGACCCAATATTTCATCCTCTCCACAACCATTCAGCATGGCTAGCCCCAATAAAGGCATTAAGAGACTGTAACATAGTCTTCTCATGGACTTCTCCTAGATTAATGTAAACTATCAGATTAATGGATCAAAAATTTCTCATATATCAGAGAAAACACCAATAGTAAATTCCAAAACGGAATACAAAATACTTTTGACCGATTTTTGATTTCAGTATAAGTGTAGTCAAACAGCCGCCGGGTCAGGCGGTTATCCAAGTGGTGTGTGTAAGCAAGAAGTGAAAACTTGAGTAAGTTACAATAATTGTTTTACGATTGCAAGTAAAGGTTGTTAAAATTTTACCCTTATGCTATGATTAATATTCTCTTTCGAAAAGTGTTGAAGAATTCCATACCGAAGACCGTAATTGCTGACAATTACTGAGCTTAATCCAAAAAGCTTCATACTTTCTTCCAAAATCCATGACCCAGCCAAGATGACATCCGCACGTTCGGGTTCAAGTCCTTTGAGTTGTCTGCGTTCTTCATTCGTCAAAATCAAAAGTCTTTGATTCAAGCGAATCAGTGACTCCAACGTTATCTCATAGCCATTAATTTTAGAGGGTTCATACCGTTCGAGTTCTTGCATCATTGCGGCGAGCGTGGTTATCGTTCCGGCCACGCCGACGAATTTAGTCTCGGTGCTCAGTCGAAATCGGCCAAGCTCGCTATCAAAAAGTTGTCTTGCTGCGTTTCTTAATGCAGTCTCTTCGTTGGGTTGTACCGGGTCATGCTTGCAAAATCGTTCTGTAAGCCTGACGGCTCCGATATTGAGACTGACGGAATGATCGATCGTATGTTGATTTCCGAGGATATATTCCGTACTGCCGCCGCCTATATCAATCAACAAAATTGATCCTTTGAAATCCGGAACAGCGAGACAACCCCCTTGAAACGTGAAGAGCGCTTCCTGCTCGCCGGAAATTACCAAAATATCGATATCCGTACGTTGTTTCATCGTTGTAAGAAACTCTTCACGGTTACTGGCATCCCGAAGTGCGCTCGTACCACAGGCAAAAATGTGTTGTACATCCATCGATTCTGCTATAGATTTGTATTCGGCAAGCACATTCGAACATTTATCAAATCCTTCCGGCCCAATTCGTCGATTAGCATCAACATTTTTTCCAAGCCGTATAATTCTCTGTTCCTCGTGCAGCGTCATCATTTTGCCTTCGCAAATCTCTGCAATCAAAAGCAACACTGTGTTTGTGCCGATATCGATCGACGCATAGCGGGCCATTATTCTTCCCTTTCAACATTCATGGGAATTTCAATGAAAAACGAAGTGCCGATTTCTTTTTCGCTGTGAAAATACAAGCGGCCATGATGCCGTTGAACGACGCCATAGGCAACCGAAAGCCCCAATCCGGCGCCTTTACCAATATCTTTCGTCGTAAAAAACGGATTAAAAATTTTATCGCGAATGGCGGCCTCGATCCCAATTCCATCATCGTCGATACGGATTTGAATACCCGGACGATCCGTCGCTCCTTTGATGTTATGCGTTGTAATTTTGATGGTACCATTCGTAGACTTATGAAAAATCGCTTCAGCCGCATTTACAAGAATCTCCATAACGGCCTGATTGATTTCCCGAGGATAACAATTTACCAAACCGGTCGCATGGTATTGTTTGACGATTTTTAACGCGCCGGCGTATTGATCTAAAAAAACGCTGAGAACGGAATCAATGCCTTCGTGGATATCGACTTCTTTTATTTCTGATTCATCCAGCCTCGAAAAATTTTTCAATTCAATGATCAGGCTGTTGATGCGTTCGACACCGTTCAAGGATGATTGCAGTGTCATTTCAAATTCTTCAATCAATTTGATTTTATCTTCCGTTCTTTCATAATGATGCCTGAATAACTCAAGATTGCCTTTAATAAAGCTTAGCGGATTATTGATTTCATGAACAAGACCGGCGACCATCTCGCCCAAACTTGCAATTTTTTCTTTTTGAATTAGCTGTGCCTGTGTTTGCCGCAATTCGGACAAGGTTTTCTCCAGCTCGGTCGTGCGCTCTTTTATTTTTTGTTCCAGATTTTCATTCATTTCATGGATTCGCCGGTAGGCCAATGCATTATCCATCGTAACGGCAAATTGATTGCTGAACGTAATCAATAAATTTTTATCATCCTGATCATATTCAAGTTCAGATAATTTTGAACCCAACATCATGAAACCAATTAGCCTGTTCTTATTACGGAACGGAATTCCCAGAATAAATTGTTCCTTTTGCAATGCATCGAGTGCCGGCAACACCGTATGAAATTTTTGAGTTTCCGAATCATACCAATCATGTTGCTTTAACCATTGGATAAACGCATCGTTGCATTCGATCTTAAGCGGAATATTTAAATGTTGAAGTCCATCGCTTTCAGTAACGGAAAAGTCAGTCGTAATTCTGGAATCGATCAATCGGTAAAATTCATGGTCATTGTCCAAAAGATAAATTGCAATCCTCGAAATATTCATCAGTTTAACCACCTGATGCGTCAGAATTTCGATCAGTTCATATAGCGAGATCGTGCTGGTTGCGCTACGGGCAAATTCAAGGATATTCGTTTTATAATCGTACGCTTTTCTGAAAAACAAATTATCCAAAATTGCCTGTATCCGGTTTTTGAGCGGATTGAATAGAGCCGCCAGTAAAATAGTAACCATAATTAGACCCGGATCCACGACAGTGAACGAACTGCCGAAAATTAACGATGACGCGCTTACGACGACGATATACAGCACCACCAGCATAATGCTGAGGATCGTAAACACAACGCTTTTTTTCAGAACAACATCTACATTCCATATATGGTAGCGCGCAATCGATACAAACATTCCAAATGGAATGAATACCAAAAACAGAAAACTATAGTCTGAAATCGTTGACAAAAACTCATTATACACTAACCCTTTCTGAAGGAATGTCGGCAACATGTGAAATAGAAGTGCAGGTGTAAATCCGTATACCATTCCGAATAACAACCATTTTAAGCGATTCCGTTCATGCCGAAGCGGCATCTCGCGATAGGTTAAAATGATCAGCACCAACCCTCCGACAAATAACGCAAATGCAAGAAAAGCCAGAATTAAATAGCTCAATGTGACATACTTTATCAACGCATGAGCAAAACCGTATCCCAATATGACCAGAAATCCCAAAACATACATTACCGGAATCCATTGTTTTCGTTTGCCGATTTTGTTCTTGGGAAAAATCAGTAAAATATGAAAGAATACAATGGCACACAGCAACATGAAGCCGTTGCCGACAATCGTTTTCAGAACAATCACATCATACGGATATACAAATGCGTCAAGTGTACCAAGCGTCAGCGATAAATAAGCCAAAAGATTAGCAAAGAAAAATAACTGACTAACCGATTCTTTTGGTTTAAGCCAGATGAGAAATAAAGAAAACATCATTAATATTGCACCCCCGATCCATCGCGGCCGTAAAAATAAAGGCCCCGTTTCTGATAAAGAAGGCGTATGAAATTTCAATAGAATACCTTTCGATGAATCGCCCCGGAGAATCATGTTAGCGGTCGGCGTGAGAGGATAGAGAATATTTTCCAATTGCCGGTAAAAGCCAAAGCGCACTGCGCGCTCGTCCGTTGAATCGATCGGTACGGACAAGGGTGGAACAATGATCTGATCTCCTGGCATTAACTCTTGTCCGGCTGCCGGTGATGAATAGCGGATTGCCGTGAACCGGATACAACCGGCTCTCATCGGATTGGTAAAATCGAATTCAAACGATTCGATGCCCGTTACGCGCGACGCATCTCGCTCCGACAAAGTCAGCGGAACGAGCACATTGAATATCGGAAGGCCCGGTATCCATACGGCAATCCAAATGATAAGATATGTTATGCTGCGCCATTTCATTTCGTCAATACGAATACTACCCATTCACCATCGATCCGTTGATCGACTACTGACAAACCTGCGTCATGAAAGACCGATAGCATCGATTCGATCTCGGTTGTCAAAATTCCCGAAACAATAATCAATCCTCCGCTCTTGAGTTTTGCCGTCAGATCGTCCAACATTGCAGTAATAACCGAACGTTGGATATTTGCAAGGATAAGATCGAACCGTTTCGGCCATTTTTTTGGAAGCTGATCGAGAGTGCTCTGAATAACGGAAATTTTGCCGGTACACCGGTTACGCCGGATGTTCTCGCGGGCATTTTCCGAAGAATGTTCATCAATATCAAACCCAAATACTTTAGCGGCTTTTAATTTCACAGCCGCAATAGCAAGAATGCCTGTTCCGGTCCCGGCGTCCAGCACAACCGCCCGTGAACGAACATATTTTTCCATCATTTGGAGCACCAGCCGTGTCGATTCGTGAGTTCCGGTACCAAACGACATTTTGGGGTCGATAATAAGCACCCGTTCATTCTTTTTACGTTTATAAGTTTCCCACGATGGCCGAATTACGAAACGATTGCCTACTTTCGTTGGTTTAAAATATTTTTTCCACTCACTTCCCCAGTCTCGCGTCGGAATTTGAGAAACGGTGACGTGCACAGCCGCGCCCAAAGCCGCATGAATAGCTTCTACGGCTTTATCAGGGTTTTCAAATTGACCCGAAGGAAAATACGCCGTGAGATTCGGATATTCTTCCATAAGTCCCGTTGAACCAAGTTTAAATAACTTTTCGGAAACCGATTGATTGACCTGGTGCAAAACAAGCTGCCACCAGAAACCCGGTTGTACATTTTTAGAATTCATATTTTTAAATATTTTGACTAGCCGTGAAGGACGTGATGAACGGCTGAAGACAGAGACTGATCGATGTGTGTTTTCAGGAGTACGGCTTGGACGTTGAATGGGCCTACTTTTTTCATTTCGTTCAGAGATTCAATATGATCATCGTCGCTGTACACGATGACCGGAATCGGCGTTTGGTCAGGGCGCGTCAGTTTGATTTTCCCCAAGATCATTTCCCCGTCGGTATGGTCCACGACAACCACATGCGGATCAAATTTATCTGAGGTTTCCTGGGATATTTCTTCTGCCCCGGTAACCATCGTTGTATAGCCGGAAGCTTTTAATACTCGGCTGGCAAGGATCCGCGGAATTCTTTCCCGGTCAATGATCAGTACTCGGGTTTGCTGATCATCGCGGATTTCTTTGGATTCCATTTCGTCGACAATTTTGGATGCTTCAAGAATAAGGCTGGTGATATTGGCCGATAAGGTTTTATTCGGCGCACGGGTGCTTTCCTGGAACATGTACGTCGTTCCGCGTGATGCCGCCAATTGCAAAAAAGCGTCTTCTTTGATGGCGTCTTTGCTGGTGGCATACACCACTTTACCGTCTTCGATAAAAATTTCGCCGATTTTACTTTTAGTGTGATTATAAAATTCAAACGAACCCGTGCGGCGGCTGTGTTCTTTTTCCTGTGCTTCGGCAAAAAAATGCGTCACCGGCGTGTACCGGCGTTTAAGTTTTGCTTCGGCAATCCGGATCCGGCTGCGCACCATCACTTCCGAAAGGCGAAAAGGTTTGCTAATAGCATCGACCGCTCCCATCTCAAACCCTTTAACGATTTCTTCTTCATTGAAGTGTCCGGTCACGAAAATAACAGGAATGTACGCGGTCGTTTCGTCCTCCTGCAAATGTTTCAACGTCATGTATCCGTTCATCTGAGGCATCATGACGTCCAGCAAAATCAGATTGAACGGCGCTTGTTTGACCATCCGCAACGCTTCCGTTCCGTCGGCAGCGTACGCCATTTCGTATCCTTCAAGTTCAAACGCACGTATCAAAGGTTCAACGGCTTCCCGTTCGTCGTCTACGATGAGAATTTTGTCTTTGGAGGTCATAGGTTGGGTCAGAATTCTGTAAGCACTATCGTCGAAAAATCTTTTTTAAAAATTACACGGCCGGCGGCGCCTCTTTACCGAGCAAACGACGGCATTTATTGATAATTTTATTGGTCGGCGTTGTGATCATATTGTGGCGTGGAACGTCTTCTTGCGAGAACCTGAAAAATCCGTCCTCCCAATAAATCATGTCATAGATTGCGTCTTCACCTTTGGAATTACCGAGCTGCGCATTAAAAATTTGCCCTTTTACAAAAAAGACATTGCCTTCGAGCGTGCCGTCGGAAATAAGTAAATTACCGGTTTTGGCCGTATTGGTCAGCAATTGCAGAATATCGAGAACGCTCACGTCACCCAGTTTACCGAGAAATCCATCCCGCAAGGTTGCCTTTTCTTTTTCGAATGCGTCGACGTGGCTGAGCAAATTTTCGATGCGTAGTAAAAGATCCTGGCGTTTAGTGTGACGTTTGACGAGATATTCATTGGCGCCGGCACGGAACCCACGGATTTCGGTAAGCATGTCGTCGATGGATGTAAAAAAAACGAACGGTACCATTGGGATTGCCGACGTATCGCGAACACGCTGACACAATTCAAATCCATTCATCTCCGGCATAAAAACGTCGCTGATGATCAGATCCGGTTTTTCTTTATTGGCCAGTTCGAACGCCATAGAACCCGCCCCGGCAGCAAATACTATGTAGTCTTCCTTCTCAAGACTCTCTTTCAGAATCGTACGGGTTGTCTCGTCCGCATCGGCAATCAGAATTTTACGTGCCGCTTTTTTGAGTTCAGGCATGCCCCTCGCTCCTGTTAGGATTTATTGAAAGGATTTTTTTTCATCGGTTACACGGCAATATTCCATAATGACATTCATCGTAGCCGTGTGAATGGTAGGCATTACCTGGATGCTGACAGATTCGAAACGGAATGTCCCCTCTCTCCACTCTCCCAGGTTGTAGATGGCTTCTTCGCCGGCAAATTGTTTGAATTCCGCATGCACCATCCGGCCTTCGTCAAAATGAATTTCAGCTTTGTCGTTACCGCTTGTAATCGTCAAAATGCCCGTTTTTTTATTCATCATTAGAAGCTGGAAGACGTCCACGAGCGAAAGGTCGCTCAATTTGCCTGAAAGACCTTCCTGAATTTCTCGCTCCGCTTGTTTGAATTCCTGCGCTTTGTTCAGCATGGCTTCCACTTTACCGATCAATTCTTCTTTTTTAAGATTGGATTTGATCAGATAATCATCGGCGCCGGTACGAAACCCACGCAATTCCGTCGCCACCTGGTCGATCGAAGTCAGAAAAATAAACGGAACCATCGGAATAGACGAAGTTTCGCGAACGCGTTTACAAAATTCAAAACCGTCCATTTGCGGCATTAAAATATCCGAAATAACCAGATCGGGCTTTTGTTCATTAACGACCACCAAACCTTCCACGCCGTTATCCGCTTCGATAACTTCGTAATTCTCCTTGCGCAGGTTGATACCTAATAACGTCCGCACGGTTTTATTATCGTCCACAATCAGAATTTTCTTACCCATTCGTACCCTTCATTCAAGCATAATTTTTCCGTCAACCTTGATGTTACAAGGTTGATTCGTTTACAGATGTGTGTATCCGCAAAACAATGGGGAACTTATCAAGATTCCGATATAAAATCAATGGTTTTTAGCGGGAATTGAGGCTTTGATTGTCAATTTTGCTTAGGCGGATTCCAGCGAACAGTGACAGTCTTAGTGTCATAGTTTTTTACCACAACGGGCACATAATTCTCCATCGGTGTATTCCGGAGGCTGCACGGAAATTTGCCGTGGCTACCCATAGCAAATAACAGCGCATCGGCATACCAATCGATAAAATCTTCCTCCGTTTCATCCGGATCGTATTGTTTAAGCTGGTAATAAATTCTGTAAGTTTCTTTCTCACGGTCATTACTGATATAGCTCGATGACCGGCCCTGATAAAAAAGGCAATCCAGCAATTGTTGATGAACGTATACGCCCTGCTGATCGTCGAGGTTTTCTGTATCAAATTTCAAATATAAGAATTTACGCGGACGTTT
>JAIBAF010000100.1 GCA_019695335.1 bacterium | reverse complement strand
GTGATCAGATCAATCTTGAAAGAGCGATGAAGTTATCGGACAGGCTCGGCGGGCATCTGGTTTTAGGACACGTCGACGGAGTGGGCAAAATTATTTCCATCGCATCGCGCACAACTAGCTGGTGGGTTACCATTGAGGTTACCCAATCACTCATCAAATATGCTATTCCGGTCGGATCGGTTGCAGTGGACGGCATCAGTCTGACTGTTGCTGAATTACATGACAGCCGCATTTCTGTTTCCATCATTCCGCACACATGGGAAAAAACCATTATTGGCACAAAGAAAGCCGGAGATTCGGTCAATCTGGAAATGGATATGATCGGGAAATATGTCGAACGGCTATTCGGTGAAAAAGAAAAAAAATCTATTATCACTGAAGAGTGGTTAAAATCGAAAGGATTCTAATGTTTCATTCGATAGATGAGGCGATTATCGATTACAAAAATGGCAAGCCGTTAATTGTAGTCGATGATGAGGATCGTGAGAATGAAGGTGATTTCATTATGCCGGCGGAAAAGGTAACGCCGGAGTCGATCAATTTTATGGCGAAACACGGCCGTGGATTGATTTGCCTGGCGATCACGCAACAGCGTGCCGACGAACTCGAACTTAATATTATGGTAGATCGTAATACGGCTTTACATGCCACGCCATTTACCGTTACAATTGATGCGAAGCGGGGTACAACCACCGGTATTTCGGCAGCAGACCGCTCGACTACCATTCATACCGTGATCGATCCGAAATGTAAGCCCGACGATTTAGCGCGGCCGGGCCATATATTCCCGCTTGTAGCGCGCGACGGCGGAGTATTGGAACGTTCAGGACATACGGAAGCTACGGTCGATCTGGCGCGGCTGTCGGGGCTTTACCCCGCAGGCGTTCTGTGTGAGATCATGGACGAGGACGGAACAATGGCGCGTGTTCCACGACTCATCGAAATAGCCAAACAATTTGATCTGAAAATTATAACGATCAAGGATCTCATTAATTATCGTTTGCGTAAAGAGAAATTTGTCCGTGCCGTGGCCAACGATATTGATCTGCCAAGTATGTTCGGTGCATTCAATGTGACGGTGTATGAAAACATATTGAATCATGATCAACATCTAGCTATTACCAAAGGCAATGTCCGATCCGGCCAGCCGGTTTTGGTGCGTGTTCATTCGCAAAGCCTGATGTCTGACGTTTTTGGATCATCGATCTTTCCGTCGATGGTACCGATTCACCGTTGCCTTGAGCAAATTGAAAAAGCGGGGTGTGGCGCGTTTATTTATTTAAGAGGACACGACAGCCGAGGATTAGGTCTTTATGCCGATGAAGGTAAATCATCGCTTGATAGTCACCATACGCAGGATACCGACAAAGACTGGCGTTCGTTGGGCGTGGGCTCGCAAATTCTGGTTGATCTGGGAATAAAAAAGATCAGGTTGATGACAAACAATTCAAAAAAATATATCGGGCTCGATGGCTACGGGCTGGAAATTGTTGAGGTTGTTCCGATCACGGAAATTAAATTAACAAGCTAAACTTGCCAATCATTTAAAATACTTCTTCTCAATAGTAGTAATTTTATCGATTCTTGCCTGATGCCGCCCTCCGCCAAATTCTGTTTTTAGCCACACTTTGACAATTTGTTCTGCTACCAGTTCGCCGATCATTTTACCGCCGAGTGTCAGGACATTGGCATTATTATGTTCACGGCTGTTGACGGCGGAGGAAATATCGTAGCACATGGCTGCACGCACACTCGGAACTTTATTGGCCGTCATACACGAACCGATGCCCGCGCCGTCGACCATGATACCTCGAAAACAGTCGCCATCCGAAACCAATTGTGCAACCGCGTGAGCAAAATCTGGATAATCGACGGACTGGGTAGAATTCGTTCCGACGTCGATGACCGTATATCCGGAATCTTTTAATATTTTTTTCAAAAATTCTTTGAGTGCAAATCCGCCATGATCGGCTCCCAGCGCCACTTTTTTGTCGGCCCCGGCTTTTAATGGTGTTTGTGCAGCCGAGCTTTCTGATGCCTTGGGAGAGGCTTTTTTGAAAACGATGCCGAGCTGTTTAGCTTTGTCGTGGGCAAGAGACGTAATAATTTCATCACCTGTAATTTCAAATTCTTTACCGCGCTTGGCTTGTTCAATGACTTTCCGTTCCGTAATCAGTTTTTTCATAACATCAAATAAATTTAAATGGTTTCGATCAAAAGCGATAGATCCATAGCCGGTGCCGAGTGTGTCAACGATCCTACGGAAATAAAATCGACGCCTGTTTCAGCGATTTCACGGACGTTCGATAGGTGTACTCCACCTGATGCTTCGACTTCGCATCGGTGGCGGATCATCTGCACGGCTTCCCGTATGTCGGCAACGCTCATATTGTCCAACATGATTCTTTGTATGGGAAATTGCAAAGCTTCTTTTACTTCGGCAAGGTTTTTTGTTTCGATTTCAATGGCACACCGGTTCTGAGAGTGTTCTTTATAAGCGATTGCGCTACGGATCGCGGAACCAATTCCGCCGGCCGCGGTAATATGGTTATCTTTGATCAGGAACATATCGTATAAACCCATTCGGTGATTGGAACCACCGCCGGTAACTACCGCATATTTTTCAAGTTCACGCCACAACGGCGTTGTTTTACGTGTATCGATGATTTTAGCCGAAGTATGGCGAATCTGATTGACGAACTCATTCGTTAATGTCGCGATACCGCTCAGGCGTTGAATGAAATTAAGAGCCGTGCGTTCCGCAATCAGGATCGATCGCAACGATCCCTCGAACAATAAACATTTTTGACCGGCGTCCAACGATTCGCCGTCCCGAACGTTCCATTCGCATCGGATATTGGGATCGATTTGGCCGAACACTTCCGTGAAAACGTCGCGACCGCAAAAGATTCCTTTGCTTTTGGCCTTAACAAAACCGCGTCCTTTCATTGTTTCCGCAACGGTAGCCGTCGAGGTAATGTCGCCGGTTCGGATATCTTCTTCCAAGGCAAGTCTGATTAGCGTTTTGATTTCCTGATTCAGTATCATTTTAATTTTCCGATATACCGGTCGCCTAATTCCAACATGACTTGCCTTTGAGAGATCGTTCGGTCATCGTATCCCAGAATGTGCAGTACGCCGTGAGCGACGAGCCGCAAGACTTCGTTGGAATACGCTACGTTAAATTCCCGTGCTTGTTTATAAGCTTGGTCGAGGCTGACGAAAATTTCTCCGTCGATACGGTCATTGGAACTAAGATCAAATGAAATGACATCGGTTGGGTAATCGTGATTGAGAAAATCGCGATTGAGTTGTTTCATTCGCGCGTTGGTCAGAAACACTATAGAGAAAAATCCCGGTTTTTTTTTGGTTTCTTTTTTTATAATCAACTTGATGAGCGATCGGATCGTCGTCGGCTTAATTCGCCGCTGCGTATGTGTATTGATAATTTCAATGGTTTCCATTATGCGGACATGATATTGGGGGTGGGTTCCTCGTTCAAGACTTGGTTTTGTCCCGGATATTCAATGCGAACATGATAGATACTCAACAGGATCGGAATAAATGCTTCAGCAATTTTTTTAAGGTCACCGATCGTCAGTTCGCATTCATCGAGTTCTCCGTCCTGGAGACGATTTTCGATAATCGACATGACCATTGCGCGAATGCGGTTAGCCGTCGGTTCTTTGATCGAATGCGTCGATGCTTCAATGCCGTCCGCGAGCATAATGATGCCGGATTCTTTGCTTTTAGGCTTCGGGCCCGGATAACGGAAATCGGTCTCGGATACGATTTCATCCGAGGCTTTTTTTTCAAGAGCTTTACGGTAGAAAAAAGCCATCAATTGATTGCCGTGATGTTCTGGGATAAAATTACGTATCACTTTAGGAAGCCGATACTTTTCGGCCAGTTGCAATCCGACTTTGATATGAGAAATCAGGATCAGAGCGCTCATGTGAGGTGAGAGTTTATCGTGCTTATTATCGGTTCCGATCTGATTTTCTACAAAGTATTCAGGCATTTCCATTTTTCCAATATCGTGATACAAAGCGCCAACGCGTGCCAGCAGTGCATTCGCTCCAATCGCTTCCGATCCGGCCTTGGAAAGATTACTTACTATAATACTGTGATGATAAGTACCGGGCGCCTTCAATGCCAGCTGTTGCAAAAGAGGATGATTGGAATCCGATAATTCCAGCAGCGTAAATGTAGTACACACATCAAAAATACTTTCAAAGAGAACCAAACATCCGAAAGCGACCAACATTGACAAAATGCCGCTCGCAATGGCATAAGGAAGTTGGTATAAAAATACATCGCTGAAATCGGTGTATTTCACGAAACTCATGGTAATGATGATGAAAACATATGCGAGCGATACCCACAGAATGGATGAGAAAATGTGGCTGCGGCGGCTGAAATTGACCACCGTTACGCACGCGATTGAGCCGACGAACATCAATACCATCGTTGTTGTAAATTCATGTCCTTGCATCGCGCCAATCAGAAAACTGATTGATGCCGTCGTAATAAAACCGAGGCGTACGTCGAATAACGTCGTCATCAGCACGGAACTCAAAACGATCGGAATGACATAAACCGGGAAATCAAAAATGTGAATGAAGACGTAATAGAATAAAACTTCAATCAGAATGAGCGATACGATCAAAGCCAATTGTTTTACGTCGTTGAAAATATCGGAGCGGTAAAAATATAAGTATGACAAAAGAAAAAACATCAGGGTGAATACCAGCAGTCCGCGACCAAGATAGGGGAGTATCCATTTGATGCCGCCTTCCAAGTGACGTTTTTCAGCCCATGTTGATTCAAGCGAAATCAGTTGCTGATGGATATTGGGGGTGATCGTCTCGTTTTTATTGACAATGACGTCGCCGGCGAGAACGAATCCATAGGTCTGCGGAACACTGCTGATAGCTTCACGCTTGCGGCGATTGGTTTCGTCATCATTGCTGATCACATTGGGCGCCAGGAAAAGCGTCAGTACTTCATAACCGACGTTGACCAGCCTGGGATCTTTATAATAATTGCGCAACATGTCCTGCGTGCGGTATCGCGCTTCATCGAGATCGTTGACATTTTTGACAAATTCGGTTGTTTCGCGTTGGCCCTCCCGAATATTGATGGGAGAAATCGGGCTCTTAAAAGTATTTTTATCAAGATTGATAATACCGAGAGCAAATTGATCGCTCAAAATGGTCTGGAGATCTTTAGTAAAGAGTTCGAATTGTAATTGGGTCATAACTTTACCGATATCAATCTTGCGTGGTAATTTTTCGCCAGTTGTGTCGGTACGAACAATCGGTTTATCGGCCATAATTTCTTTACCGATGATCATTTGCCAGCGCTCTTCGATCACATTGAGTCCGAAACGTTTGTTGATCACGCTCTTCAACGAATCATAAGACTGCGGCACATAGGTCTGCGATTTACCGTCATTGTCCGTGTATAAAAACGGTTTGGCTGACTTCCGGACCAGATAAAAATAATTGATCAGTTCATCAAGTCGGGCCAATTGCGCTTTGGCTACATTTTCATTTTTATCGAAAACTGGTGCAATGAGGTTTTCAGCTTCCTTACGCTCGCGCTCAAGCTGATCGGCACTTTTATATACCGGAAAAGTAAATGGCGCGCGCACTTCATCGGGTGAAACCGTTCCAATTTTATATTCCGAATAACGTGTGAAATCGCTGTCGGGGAAAAGTAAAACAGGACAAACGATCAGTGCAGCGATGATACTAAAGCGGACAGGGAGATAATTTTTTTTCTGCAGCAGGTTCTTAAAAATGACAAATCGCCGCAAAAAGCGATAGGGAAAAGATTGATATAAAAGTTTGAACTTCACTATGGGCTCCGTTTTAACCTAGCGAACGGATAATTTCACGGGCAATGACAAGACGTTGAATTTCCGACGTGCCTTCACCGATCTCTCCGATTTTCGCGTCACGGAAAAAACGCTCGACTGGATAATCCTTGGTCGTACCATACGCTCCGTGAATTTGGATGGCTTTTATCGTCGCTTGCATAGCCATCTCCGACGTTTGCAATTTGGCCATCGCCGCTTCTTTGGTGAAAGGTTTGCCGGCGTCTTTCAAACGCGCCGCATGCAAAACCAAGTGCCATCCACATTCAATACCCAGAGCCATGTCGGCGAGGTAAAACTGAATGCCTTGATTGTCGATGATCGGTTGATCGAATTGTTCACGTTTTTTGGCAAATTTGAGCGCCGCTTCATACGCACCGATCGCAATGCCCAACGACAAAGCGGCCATTCCTACACGCCCGCCGTCAAGCACTTTGAGGAAACCTTTGAATCCTTCGCCTTCTTTGCCAACAAGGTTTTCTTTCGGTACAATCATATTTTCAAAATGCAGCATGCGCGTATCCGATGCACGCCAGCCCATTTTATTTTCTTTTTTACCTACAATAAATCCAGGGAATGTTTTTTCGACGATAAATGAACTAATGCCGTTTTTGCCCTTGGATTTTTCCGTAACCGCAGTGACAACAAATACGTCGGCGTATCCGGCGCTGGTAATAAAAATTTTCGATCCGTTCAGAACATAATGATCGCCTTTAAGTTCCGCTGTAGTCAGAGTACCACCGGCATCGCTGCCGGCTGTCGGTTCCGTCAGGCCGAATGAAGCAAGCTTCTCGCCTTTGGCCAGCGGAACCAGGTATTTTTGTTTTTGTTCTTCCGTACCGAAAAGCCAGATCGGACCGCAACCGATACCAGTGTGAGCGCCAACGGTAATGCCATGCGATGCACAGACTTTAGCCAATTCGATAACTGCGAGAGAATACGCGACATTAGTTAGACCAAGACCGCCGTATATCTTCGGAAAAGGAATTCCCATGAATCCCTGCCGTGCAAGCTTCTTGATATTTTCTACGGGAAATTCCGAACGCTCATCGAATTCTGCTGCAACCGGTGCAATATATGTTTCTGCAAAGCTTTTGGCTTTTTCTCTGATTTCCATCTCCTCACGAGTGAATTCAAACGGTAACGCCATTCCGATTCCTTATTTTTCAATATAATTTTGTACTGCTCCGTAATATAGAAATCAGGCGTGGGATAATCAAGCACGGCTTTCACGAATTTAAAATTATGTAAATTGAAAACCATGTTCTAGAGTGCAAAGATATAGCCCTGACATTTATAAATAAGGCAAAAGAGATGGAATATTGCACGAAATTACCATAATTTAAATCCGAACTTCTAAAGGTCTTTATATGTCATCATCATTGATAGGATTGACGGGCGGTATCGGTTGTGGTAAAACGGAAGTGGCCGCAATTTTGTCACGTAACGGTTTTTATATTATTGATGCCGATCGAATCGGCAAAAAAATTGTCGATAATAATCCGGATGTATTGCAGGAGTTAGTGCATGAATTTGGCGCCGGCATTCTGGACCAATCCGGTGCGTTGAAGCGAAAAGAATTAGGGCATATTGTTTTTGCCGACGAGGCCAAAAAGCTGAAACTCAATCAGATTGTACACCCGCATTTAATCAGAGAAATTGGTTTTGCCATTGTAGCAGGGCAGCGCGATGGATGGAAACGGATTGTTGTTGATGCGGCATTAATTTATGAAGCAACTATGGAATCGATGTTTGACAAAATCATCGTCGTATACGCCGATTTGCCTGTGCGCATTGCTCGTATTCAAGCCCGCGATCATTTTAAAGAGAACGATATCTTGAATCGAATCCGCTCGCAGATGGATCTGGAAGAAAAAAAACAACGAGCGGACATAGTCATCATTAATAACGGAACGCTTGCTGATTTGGAGAAAGCGACTCTGTCTATCGTTCCTTCATTATAGTTTGAATTCACGACGGTTTTTATAATTGATTTTTCAAATCGATATGAGTATCATTTCGTCGCCATATTATATTATATGAATTCGAATGACGACAGATGAACATCAATTACTGAAACGCCATTTGCTGCAATCGGAATCTGAACGATGGTTTCAGGTAGTTGTGCGGAACTTTACCTATGCAAATCTCTCATCTTTGGTGATCTGGCTTGGATTGGTTTTGATCTATTCGGAAATTAATATTTTCTGGTGGCTGAAGACAT
>JAIBAF010000099.1 GCA_019695335.1 bacterium | reverse complement strand
CATGCAATGCAAAATCAGCAATACTTTTATCGATAATTGATTTTTGCTGAACCTGCGCAAAATCGCGAGTACGTTTTAAAAGACGATTGGCGATCCGAGGCGTTCCGCGCGAACGTTTGGCAATTTCAGCCGCGCCGTTCTTTTCGATATCAACTTTTAAGATGTCAGCAGACCGGGTGACGACACGTGCGAGATCGTTGTCGTTATAATAATCAAGACGACAGGTGATGCCGAAGCGTGAACGCAGCGGCGCCGTGATCAGTCCGGCACGCGTCGTCGCACCGATCAAAGTAAAGTGGGGAAGCGTCAATTGAATCGTGCGCGCGCTAGGACCTTTGTCGATCACGATGTCGAGCATGTAATCTTCCATGGCTGAATATAAATATTCTTCGACCACCGGATTGAGCCTGTGAATTTCATCAATAAACAACACATCCCGTTCTTCCAAATTGGTTAAAATACCGGCCAGATCACCGGCTTTGTCCAGAACGGGCCCGGACGTCGTACGAATTTGCACGCCTAATTCGTGGGCAACAATGTGCGATAAAGTAGTCTTGCCGAGACCCGGAGGGCCTGATAATAAAACGTGATCGAGCGCATCGTTGCGCAGTCGTGCGGCTTCAATGAATACTTTCAGATTGTCGAGAATTTTTTTCTGACCGACAAACTCGTCAAACCGTGAAGGCCGTAACGAAAGATCAATGTCCACATCTTCCGATTGTTTTTTAGGGCGGATCATCTCATTCTCGTGTTCGTGCAAGGGCATGAAATTTCTCCAAATTATTCAGCGCGTTTTTTTTTCGCTTTAATCGATTCTAAAATTTTTGGTATTTGACTGATATGAGCTTCACGTTTCATCGCTTCGGAATGTTCGCGGGCAGGATACCCTGATACGGTTTGGCCTTCTTCAATCGAGCCAATGACGCCAGCCTGAGCTCCGATGGTGACGCGGTTGCCAATTTCAATATGTCCGACGATGCCGGCTTGCCCGGCTATAATAACATGGTCGCCGATCGTCGTACTTCCCGCGATGCCTGCCTGCGCTGCAATAAGGGTATGTTCGCCAATTACAACATTATGTGCAATTTGAACCAAATTGTCAATTTTCGTTCCTTTTTTGATGCGTGTTTCCCCGAGCGTCCCGCGTGCGATACAACAATTGGCGCCAATTTCCACATCGTCCTCGATTATAACTTTTCCGATATGTGGAATTTTTATATGAACGCCTTCTTTAGAATAAAATCCGAATCCGTCACTGCCAATGACCGTGCCGGAATGAATGATAACGTTGTTTCCTATTTCAGTATTAGGATATACCGTTACATTGGGATCAAGATGTACACCACGGCCGATTTTAGAATTTTGGCCGATGAAACATCCTTTGGCAATAACGGCACTGTCATCAATAGAGGTTTTTTTTTCGATTTCACAAAAAGCACCGATAAAAACTTTTTCGCCTATTTTTGCCTCCGGATGTACGATGGCGGTATGATGAATTGCTTGCTCAGTAAACTCATTAGGATAGAAAAACTCAATCGTTTGACGTAAGGCCTCATAAGCCTGATCCACAACCATATAGCTGATGCGCTCACTCGTTAAAAAATGCTTAAGTTGATCATTAAATAATAGTCTTGCAACGATCCAAGCCTTGGAACGGATACGGTCTTTTTTGTTGATTGTTTTTTTCTCAAGAATCAAAATGACTTGGTCATCATTCTTTGTAAAAGGTTCGGCCACGCCTTTTATGATTCGATCATCACCAAGGAGCGTCGAATGAAGGTGTTTTGCCAAATCTGATAAATAAATGCTCATATAATCAAAATAAAAAATGGAAACCCTGATGGATTTCCATTAAAATACAAAAAACGATTGGATTCAAAAACTATTTTTTTGTGCCGCTGTCTTTTTCAGTAGCCATCTTGACTAACTCATCGATGGTTTTCTGAGTAAGGTCAAGCTTCGTATCGGAAGCAAGGATGATCCCATACGCTGAATCGAGCATAATATCCAGGTTCTCGGCTTTACGAACATTATCAACGGCTTTTTTAATTTTTTCCAGGATCGGTTTCATCAGCTCTTGCTGTTTGGCATATAATTCTTCCTGGAATTTTTGTTGCGATGATTGAACGAGGTACGCAAGTTCCTGAATGCCTTTTTCAATCGCTTTTTTAGCGCCGTCTTTAAGAAGCGGATTGTCTTTCACATTTTTGACATAGTCTTCCTGAGAATTGGCCAGCGAGTCCTGCAAGTACTGGAACTGTGCGTACATTTTTTCCTGTTCGGTCTGCATTTGCGTCTGCACGGCTTGAGTCTCTTTTAATGAGCCCAACAGTTTTTGGGAGTCGACATAGCCAACTTTAGATTGCGCTACGATCGAGCTTGCAGCCAATAGCATGACTCCAGTAATGGACAAGATGATTTTTTTCACAATGAGGTCTCCTTTTATGGTAATGAATTATTGATCGATTTTATCTTTGACCGGCGTATCAACGTTATCGTTGTCTTTCTTTTTATTGTTGATTGTATCTTTGCCGGATTTTTTTACGGTTTCAGTTCCAGATTTACGATTGGTATCCTGTTTATAAATATTTGTATTGGTTGTCTGTTGTTCTTTAACGATCAAGCCGACAGAACTAAGTTCTTCAATGACAAAACCGGTTACGTCAAACCGCTTATCGATCGATACCGGATTTCCAGCCGAAATATCGAACAATACATCGTATTTTTCACGAATACGGACGTTATCGATCGCTTTCCGAATCTTATCAACCATCGGTTGAAGCAGTTCCTGTTGCTTTTTGTACAATTCACCTTTGATCGGTGAAAATTTTTGTTCCTGGAATGCCGTGATTTTATGTTTCCGATCGTCGATGTTTTTCTGAAGCATGTCACGGCTTGACTTGGTCAATGTGATACTCAGTGTTTCCATATCTTTTTCCATCATGGCTACCGTATCTTGCATTGTTTCCAACTGTTGATTCCAGTCGGAAGCCAGTTTCTGAAGTTCAAGTTGAATATCGTCGGCCGTTTTTACTTGCGAAACCAGGTATTGAAAATCTACATACCCGATCTTACCTGATTGAGCGATCGTTTTGTCCGTCAACGATAGCGATAACACAACAATGGTGCAAGCAAATAAAGTTTTCAATGGATCCTCTTAGAATTGTTGTCCTAACTGAAAGTGAAATTTGGGATAACCCGATTTTTTATTTCGTTTGTCCAAACCATAGCCAATGTCCAGCCCGATCACACCAACCAGCGGCATGAACAAGCGGAATCCGTATCCGACCGAGCGTTTAAGGCGAAAAGGGTCGGTTGCCGCTAGCGATGGGAAAACATTTCCGGCTTCTGCGAAAGCAAGAATATACATTGTTGGGCTTGGGATGAGTTGTAAACGTAATTCGGTTGAGTATTTGAACATCGTTGCACCGCCGATAGCATAACCGCTGTTGTCCTGCGGACCGACGTTACGACCACCGTAGCCGCGAAGTTGAATCGATCCGATATCCAACGCACCGCCGCCCATATAAAAGCGATCACCGGTCGGAATTTCTTCGACTGACGAGTTTTTACGAAATGTCCGAGCGTATCCCATTTGAAATTCATTGAATAATACAAATGACCAGAAAGCCGAATAATAGTTTTGTGCGCTGAATGTATACTTATTGTAATTCTTTGGCAAAACGCGTACAAAATTGGGATAACCGACGGTGTCAATGGATACAATACCTACTTCGGCCGTTAACGTGTATACTGAACCTGAGCGCGGAAACTCGGCGGCATCACGGCTGTCGCGTTGGATGGCTTGCGCGAACGAAACGCTTTGCTGAACGCCGTACGGAAATACGCTTGACGGAGTTTGTCCCGGAACCGGTTTGAGTTTTGAATTAGCATAACTGACGGACCAACTTGCCGCAAAAAAATCATCCGGCCATTTCAGACGGCGGCCAAAGGTGATTGATCCGCCATAACTTGTCGCCTGGTAATTATACAATTCTGCTCGGCGGTCGCCGTCGTGCGAATAATATAAACTCGCTCCGAAGGATGTTCGCGTGTCGAATAGGTATGGTTCATTAAATCCAACTGAAAAAACGCGATAACCTTGACCGCCTAATTGAAGATTTAAGCTGACGGCCTGGCCATTGCCCAGGAAATTATTAAATGCGACGCCCGCAGAACCGACGAGGCCGTCCTGGCCGCTATAACCCATCGACAAATTAGCCGTATCGGTCGGTTTTTCGGTAACCGTGACAATGACGTTTACTTTGTCCGGACCAACAGGCTGAACATCCGGAATCACATTTTCAAAATAATTCAACACCATTAAATTACGCTGAGTACGAATAAGCGCGTCGCGGCTGAAAGTTTCGCCCGGATATGCGACCACTTCACGACGAATCACTTTTTCTTTGGTTTTCGTATTATTACGAATTTCAACTTTGTCGATGGCAACGGGACTACCTTCCGTTACAACGAAATCAATATTCAGCGTATCTTTACTGGTTGGTTTTTCGATTGGAACGATCTGGGCATAAATATAGCCGCGATCGTAGTAAAGTGCCTGGACGCGTTCCTGCATCGAGCGGTCGTATTTTTCCTGGTCGAATACATCGCCGCGGTCAAATCCTAACGCCGCCGTTAGTTCGCGATTACTGAATAAGGTGTTGCCGGCCCACGTGATATCGCCGATATAATATTTAACGCCTTCTTCAACCCAGATATCAATAAAAAGATCTTTATTGTTTTTGCCGTAATAGACGGAATCTTTTACTACGACAACGTCCCGAAAACCATGTTTTTTATAGAATGCGATTAATTTCTTTAAATCCTCATGATATTTTTTTTCATCAAAATCGCCGCTTTTAAACCATTTGAAAAATCCCGTTTTGGATTTAGTGTCATCGAAGGTGCCGCGTAACTTCCCGTCGCTGAAAGAATCGTTTCCATTAAAATTAATTCCCCGAATTTTAACTTTGCTGCCTTCGTCGATTTTGATCTTTAAAAGCACTTTGCCGGTATCCGAAGTAGAGGCGTACGATTTTATATCGACTTGAGCATTCAGATAGCCTTTGGTGGCGTATAATTTTCTGATTTTTTCTGCAGCCTTTTTAATATGCTGTGGGCTGACCGTCTGCGACGTATAAAGCCCGATCTGGCCGCGGATATCTTTTTCATCGATTTCGTCTTGTCCTGAGATTTCCATCGATTCCAGGCGCGGATATTCTTGCACCGCAATGATAACCGCAATACCGCCTTCAGCCGGTTCGCCGTATACCTGGATATCTTTGAACACGTTCATTTCCCATAAGTTTTCGATGGCGCGTTGAACGTCGTCAATGCCGAACTCGTTGCCGACGGAAAGACCCGATGCAATAATAACCAGATCGGCGTCGGATTTAATATTGCCTTCGATTTTGATCGAAGCGATTTTAGGTTTTCCCTGTGAAGCGTTTTGTCCGAAAAGGGTAGGGAATACGCTGAACATCAGAAAGAACGCAAGAAAACATTGCCTCATTGAGTAAACCGTTTTTATTTAAAATTAATGATTATTACCGTATGAATGCATTGCCGTGAATGCATGTAAACTATTTTGCTGCCATGATTTTTTTCGATTCAGCTTTTTTATTTTTTTCCACCGTCACTTGTTCGCTAACTTTGCCAAAACGGCGCTCGCGTTTTTGATAATCACGGATGGCGTCGAATAAATGCGGTTTACGGAAATCAGGCCAAAAGGTGTCCGTGATATAAATTTCCGAATACGCAATTTGCCAAAGTAGAAAATTACTGACCCGAAATTCCCCGCTTGTTCGAATAACCAAATCGGGTTCAGGCAGATCGGCCGTATTTAAATATTTAGTGAACAAAGCTTCGTTAATGTCGTCGACGTTGAATTTATGATGATGTACGTCTCGGGCGATATTTTTGATGGCATCGAGTATTTCAATCCGTGCGCTGTAACTCAACGCCAGATTCAGGATCAATCCGGTATTGTGTTTGGTTTTTTCGACGGCGCCGAGCAATTGTTTCAACGTATCTGCCGGCAATAATTCGATATGCCCGATGGTTTTGACGCGTACATTTTGCTTGTGCAAATTGTTGAGTTCATTATGAATCGTGCGCATGAGTAATTTCATCAGCGCCGAAACTTCCCACGTGGGGCGTTTCCAGTTTTCCTGGCTGAAAGCATAAAGGGTCAAAGCTTTCACGCCGATTTCACCGGCTGCTTCGACCACGTCGCGAACCGATTTGACGCCTTCATTGTGCCCGGCGACTCTCGGTAAACCCCGTTGCTGTGCCCAGCGCCCATTACCATCCATGATAATGGCGATATGGTGGGGAAGATTGCCGTGCTCTAATATTTCGGCTTTCAATTTAGCTAAATCGGAAGCCAACCATTTTTTAGTGATGGATTTTGAAGAAGCGCCGGAATGATTATTATTGCCGTGAGACACTCATTACACCGAATTAATTGCATAATCGATTTTCTAAAAGCGGCAAAATATAGCGATTGAGGTATACAATTGCAATAAAATAAACAGATTATCTATGCAGCGAATGATCAAGTCATACCTGATTTAGACGTTCAAAAAGGCAAAAAGTCGAACGATAGGTTAGATCAAACTGATTCTCGCATCGACGACTTTGCATTTTTCTTTCTCATGAAAAGCAAGCAGAGGATTGATATCGATTTCACGGATCTCCGGGAAATCGGTGACCAATTGCGATAGCCGTTGTAATGCTTCAGCGATGGCTTCGATATTGACCGGCATCTGCCCGCGAACACCGGTAAGTAAGGGATAACCTTTGATGCTTTTGATCATGTCGTGTGCTTCCAGGTCGGTGATCGGCGCGATACTGAAGCTCACGTCTTTGAGCACTTCAACATAGATGCCGCCGAGACCAAACATGATCAGCGCGCCGAAATTTTTGTCAACATTCATGCCGAGCACTAATTCCTTTCCACCTTTGATCATTTCCTGAACCAAAACGCCATCAGGCCGGATATTACGCTCTTTCATTTTTTTCTCGAATTCGGCAAACGCATCGGCTATTTCTTTTTCCGTACGAAGATCAATTTTTACGCCGCCTACATCTGATTTATGCGTGAGATCGGCAGCGAGCAATTTGAGAACAACCGGACCATTGGATTTTTTGGAAAATTCAATAGCCTGCTCCAATCCCTTTTCATCAAGCGGTACCGTTGTGTATGCAGGTAAAGGAAAGTGGTAGGCATTCAAAATGGATGTGACTTCGGAGAATGAAAGCTGTTTTCGTTTTTCCGCTTTTGCGCGCAAAAAAATTTGTTCGACAGTCGTTTTATCAACGTCGAATGTCCGGAGAGTGCCTTCCGGTGTATCACGCCAGCGGCGATATTGATCCATCGCATTGAGTGCATACACAGTATGTTCAGGGAAAAAATAAACCGGAATTTTATTGTGTCTTAATAGCGCAATGGCCTGGCGTCCTTCCTGCTGACCCATAAAACAGGACAACACAGGTTTATCCGCGTATTGCCGGTGCATATCGACGATGGTTTGCGCGACAGCGTTGGCGGTGATCATGATCGGAGGAACGAAAATGGCGATGACTGCGTCGACATTAGGATCGCGCAAAACAGCTTCCAAAGCTATTTTATAACGATGTTCGTCTGCGCTGGCAATAAGATCGACCGGATTATTAGCGCTGGCTTCAGGCGGTAAATGCTGACGCAAATGTTGTTTGGTAGACTCTTCGAGCGTCGCCAACCGCATGCCCGAACTCACCAACGCATCCGTGGCCATAATGGCCGGACCGCCGGCATTGGTCACAATGGCAATGCGATTGTCTTTGGGAAGCGGTTGAGCATCGAATGCTGCGGCAAGATTAAAAAGTTCGTCGATGCTCGAAACCCGGATGACGCCGCATTTTTCGAACATGGCATCGGTCGCGACATCAAGCGATGACGCCAAAGCACCGGTATGTGATGAAGCGGCGGCGGCTCCTTGCAAAGTTCGGCCTGCTTTGACGGAAATGATCGGCTTGGTGCGTGCAATCGATTTGGCGATTTGCGTAAACTTACGCGGATTGCCGAAACTTTCGAGATACATCAGGATCATTTTGGTTTCCGGATCGTCGCGCCAATACTCTAAAAGATCATTGCCGGAAATGTCCGTTTTATTGCCCATACTGGCAAACATTGAAATGCCGAGATTGAGATCACGCGCAATTTCCAAAATGGCTACGCCTAAGGCGCCGCTCTGGGACATAAATC
>JAIBAF010000098.1 GCA_019695335.1 bacterium | reverse complement strand
TAAGGAAAATAAATTTTTTCGTTAACACCCGGTGAAACGACGTTGAATTTTGGATGGAAAAGATTGATGCCGTTTTCGACGCGGTAAAGTTCCGGCATCGTGAAAGCTTTGTACGACTCGTACTGGCCGATCGTCGATTCGGTGCCGGCAATTTCCTGATACGACGACGTGATAACAAAATCGGCGGCATTCATCGCGATGAGATCGGCCGTAAATTGCGTCGAAAAATGGTATTGTTCTTCCAGGTCCTTCCAGAATAACGCGGCATACAGGTATTTACTTTTCTCCAACGCGTGGGCTATGTTGCATTGAGTAACACCAAAACGACGTGCGAGTATTGTCGCGGCCATGTTACCATCGGTATAATTGCCGATCACCAGGTCCGGACGGCGGCCGATTTCGGCCTGCAATTCAACGTACGCATCTTCGGCAAACTGCTCGATATACGGATAAATTTCAAATCGTGAAATCCACCGATTAGTTACTTCGGTATTGTTCGAACGAAACGGCACACGGAGAATCCATGTATTTTTTGTTTCAACAACTTTTTCAAGACGCTGATTGCACGTCGTATCGCCAGCTTCGGGGATCAGGCGTGTCAGAATTATAATTTTAGGCAAGACGTCCAGCCCGGAGTTTTTGAGAGATTGAATCATTGCACGTTCCAACGCTTTCACCTGATCGAGAATATAGACTACCTGTCCGCCCGTATCGGGAAGTCCCAAAACACCTTCCTGGGCAAAGTATCCGTGCGGTGAAACGATGACGATATTAAAAATCATCGGAATATTCGTTAAAAAGCTTTTCAACGTCTCGTGATCGGGCGATTCGAACAACGCGTGCAGCCGCTGAAGGTTTTCAATGACGGATTGAGCCGTCGAGCCCAATCCTTTTTCAAATCCGAGATTCTGCAATTCATGTTTGAAATTAACGTATGATTCTTTTTCCGGCAAACTGTTTAAAAGCGCTATCGCTTTGTCCACGCTGTCAAATAATTTATCTACATCGGTTATGCGGTCGTTCATCAAGAGTTGATCGCCGTTATAATGATGCACTTGAAGAAAATTGATCAGAAGCTTACGCCATTTCTCTGCATCTGTAAACATCTGACTCGATAAATAACGGTTGAGATATTCCACGCCTGAACCGATACTTTTGGGATCGCGTACGCTTGGAAAGCGTTCATAAAAAGGTTTGAAATTGAGCGAGAGCATTGAAGTAAAATGACCGGGCAAACGATGCATTTCTTTGGCTTTCAGGTAATCGACGGTACTGATCTTTTCGTACGTCACGTCGTCGAGATTGAAGCGGTAATAATCGGAAATAGCAATGCGTTCGCGCACCTCTATAAAAACCGAATGACGAATCACGACGGCTTCTTGTATCGTATCGATGACTTTTTCGATATCGCGTACCGGATGTTCGTCCGAACGCGCGCACATGGCTTTGAAAATATCGAGCATGTTGCCGCGGACAAATAGTTTTTTTTCGCTTTCGGCTACGGCGCTCAGGTATCGGAAAAAATCGACTTTATGGTGATCGATAACTTTGGTGAATTGTTTGGTCATACGGCAACTCCCGATGGCATTGTAGCAAACTGATAATGTGCGATACCTTCCAAAATTCCCGAAGCATACCCTTTTTCGGCAAAATAAATCCGGCGCTTGCCTCGTAATTTTTCGAGTTCGGCACTGTGATTGCCGACGACAATGCCCAGCATCTCGCCTGTCAGCATATCCTCATCGTTACCTGAATCGCCGGCAACGATAATATCGTCGTGAGAAATATTCCACCGATACGCCAGGTACCGGACGGCAAGCCCTTTGGATGCACGGATCGGCAGCAAATCAAGAAACTGATGATGCGAAAAAACAAAATTACAGCGGATTTTGTGCCTGACAAGTTCACGCCGAACGGACTCCACTTCTTCGTCCGGCACGTGTACGTAATAGCTAACTTTAAAAGGTCTCTGCGTTTCTTCTTCCTGATATTCCAAAAATGAAAATCGTCGTAGAAGCGAGACAATCTTCTCACGGTTCCATTGATAATCGATATGCGAAGCCCACCCGGTCGAAGCGGTAAATTGCTCTTCATATGCATAATACATTTCTGCTCCGACTGAAGTAATCAGGAAATCAGGCATAGGGCATCCGTTCGCTTTCAGAATTTCTACGGCCGATTCGACGGTTCTTCCTGTTGCCACGCCAAACCCAATCTCGTCACGGTGTTTGCGAATAAATTGTATAAACTGGTTCTGGGCCGTTCGATCGCCGATCAGCGTATTATCGATGTCTGTCACGATCAACTTACGGGCCTTCATAAACTTTTTCCCAACTTCGGCAAATGTTTTATGACCGGCTTTCGATTTTTTGGCAAGCGGGGCGATCGTCTCGAGATAACGACCTGCATGTGCCGGCCATGAATAAAATTGCCCGGTTTTTTGAATCCCGCTTTCTGAAAAACGTTTCCACAGATCGCCGTTAGTCAGAATACGTTTGATCGCCACCGCAATATTAGCGGTGTCTTGCACGTCGACCAGCAGTCCACAGTCGAGATTGGCAATAATATCCTGCGGTCCGCCATACTGCGTTGACACGACCGGCAATCCTGACGCCGCCGATTCCAACAACGTGATACCAAAATTTTCTGTAAAAGCGGAATTGACAAATACGCCTCCGGTCTGCGCGGCGATTCGGTAAAGCTCCGGTATTTCGAATTCGACGTCATGGCGTTTAGGGATAGCTAATTTTCCATACAGATCATATTTATCCATCAGCAGTAACATCTCCGTAAGAACTTCACGTTCGTTGTCTTCCATCGTCTGAATATCTTTACGGATGCCGGCGAAGATCGCAAGATTGGCAAGATTTTGCAGTTCCTTGTCTTCGCCATAGGCCGTGATCAAACCGGCGATATTTTTTTTCTTAACCGGGCGGCAGATGGTCAGAATCAACGGTTTATTCATGTGCATGAAAAAACGCCACAATTGATCACGAATGGCGATGCGTACCGGCTGCCATTGATCGTCCCACATTCGTTCTTCCGTGTACGGATAAAATTTTTCAAGATCCGTTCCCGGCGGGATCACGACGTATGGCGGCCAGTCTTTATTTCGATAGGCACCGTATTGTTTTTCTTTTTCGTCGTGCGTACTTGTAATAACAACGTCGGAGTAATACAAAATCGATTCTTCGACGGCAATACGCTGGCACATATTAAATTGTGCGTTGATGGCTTCCTCGCTCGATCCGGCTTCCAGCAGTCGCTCCAATTTCGGATAACCGAGCGAATGTCCGGTATGCACCATCGGAATACCGAAAAATTTGGTCAATTCGGAACAAACAAACCCTGCGTCTGCATAATGGCTGTGAATAATATCCGGCAACCGTCCGTTGGATTGAATGTATTTGATAGATTTATCGACAAATTCTTCAAGGTGATCCCAAAGCAATTCTTTCCGGATATACCGTCCGCCGCCGCAGGGAATACGAACGATCGAAAATTTTTCATTAATTTTTTCAATGGTTCTGGAATAATCCGGCGATACACGTTTGTCATTGATCCAGCGCGTTACCAGTTCAATTTTTGCGATACCCGGCATTTGACTCAACGCTTTACCTAGTTCGACGACGTATTTCGTCTGTCCTCCGGTATCGGCATCGCGGCCGAGTTCAAGATTTTCCGAGCGAATGAGGCCGTGAATACTATATATTTGGACATACAACGGTTTACTTGTGCGCATGAGAAAACAAACTCCTGAAGGGCTCATAAAAACGATCGTCCTCCGGCAAGGCGCCTTCGATGCCGCACAACGCGGCAGAAAATTCCGAGGCCGTTCGGTGAATCATATCCTGGGTCCATCCGGCTATCCGGCCCGCACACATGATCGCAGCAAATCCGTCACCGGCACCGACCGTATCGACGACATGATCAATTGTCGTTTGATGAAAAGTTTTTTCTCCTTCGGCAAATATCCAAGACCCTTCGTTACCTAACGTTACCGCCAATTGAAGCAGAGAAAATGTCCTGATCAAACGTAACGCGGCCGCTTCAATTGAAAAAGTTTCTGAAAAAAGCAACGCATCTATAATACGCAGTTCTTCATAATTCAATTTGACGACGTCGGCCAACTCCAATGAAATACGTAGAAGATCGGCCGAATAAAAATTCTGACGCAGATTAACATCCAGGAAAGATTGTTTGGCACGTCGCACGATTTGATACAATGTATTTTGTGATGCCATCGACCGTTGTGCTAACGTACCAAAATAAAAAAGCTCACAACTTTCGACCAACGCTTCGGCTTCCGGGGTTGTCGCAATGGCATCATAAGCCACGCCGCCTGTAATCGTAAACGAAGGAATGCCATCTTGGTTTAATTGCACAACGGCAGTGCCTGTAGGTTTTTTGGAATCAATTTGCAGGCCGTGAATGTCCAGATGGCGATCGGAAAGAAATTTTTGCACGTTCTGTCCGCGTTCATCATTCCCGACACGGCTAATGAGAGCGCCTTTTCCGGTTAGCCGAATAATGTGATAGATCAAATTAAACGGTGCACCGCCAAGTCTCTCACGGTCCGGATATACATCAAATACTATTTCGCCGAACGCTGCAATCATGAAAACCTCTTATATTATAATAAGGATTTTTTCCAGAACTGCAAGCAAAACAGGCCGGCATGGATTAAACCAATAGATTTTCTCCCTTACTAGCGTTATATTGCAGCCAATTCGCAGGAGATTATGCACGAAGACCATACGGAACTCGACCCGATTCCACAGCCCATTGAGGATAATGCCAGCCGACGTTATGAAAATGAATTGAAGCGAAAAGGTTTTCATTTTCTTTCAGCCGGTATTCCGGTCGGTTATTACCTGACGGACTATATGACGTCCATGATTGTGATCGGAAGTTTATTAGGCGTGGCAATCGTCACGGAATATCTCCGTTTTTATAGCGCACGCTTTAATACGTTTTTTCATAAAATTTTCGGACGAATGTTGCGGGACGAAGAAAAGACCGGTTATTCGGGCGCTACGTACCTGCTCATTTCTTCTTTTCTTGTGATTATGATCTTTCACAAACCCATCGCTATTTTATGCCTGTTGTTTTTAGTTTTTGGCGATGGATTGGCCGCGGTGGTCGGTAAGAAATTCGGACGCACGCGGCTTTTCGGCAAAACGATTGAAGGATCGCTAGCCTTTGCCGCTGTATCCGTCGCAGTCGGTTTTGTATTTCCCGGCGTACCATTTTTAATACGACTGGCCGGCGCATTGACCGCTGCAGTGGTGGAAATCTTGCCGATGCAAACGAGCGACAATTTACGGATCCCGATTATCAGCGGAAGCATTATGGAAATTTTATATGTACAAAGCTTGCGTGACGCCGATTTATTTAATCAGGGTGAAGTTTTGGTACATTTGTTCTTGAAAATAAGTTAATACAATGAAAATCCCTCAACATAAAATCGACGAGATCAAACAAGCCACGGACATCGTGGAATTGATCGGCTCTTACGTCACGCTGAAATTGCGTGGACGTAATTACGTCGGCTTATGTCCTTTCCATAACGAGAAAACGCCGTCGTTTACCGTCAGTCCGGATAAACAAATTTTTTATTGCTTCGGCTGCGGCACGGGCGGCGACGCATTTTCATTCATCAAAACTTACGAAAAAGTCAGTTATCCCGAAGCGATCCGCACTCTAGCCGAACGCGCCCATATTGAATTGCCTGCATTTCAAGCCGACAAAGATGAAAACTCGGAAATCGAAGCGTTGTATTTTGTTTACAAAACCGCTGCGCGGTTTTATTACGATCAATTGCAATCATCGGCGGGACAAGCGGCACGGGATTATTTACGAAAGCGCGGATTCGACGAAAAAACTTTAAAATCGTTCGGCGTCGGCTATGCGCCTGATGAATGGGACGCTCTCGCTCGTTGGACGCAATCTCAGCGGATCGATCTTAAGATTCTCGAAAAAGGAGGTTTAATCACGGCCAAAAGCGGCGGTTATTACGATCGATTCCGCCATCGGCTGATATTTCCGATTTTCAATATTTCCGGGCGCGTCATCGCTTTCGGCGGTCGCCTGTTGCGGGAAGAACCCAACTCTCCAAAATATTTGAACTCTCCCGAGCATCCGATTTATCATAAAGGCAAAACGCTATACGGTTTGTCGCATGCCAAAGATGCTGTGCGCCGTCAGGACAACATGATCATCGTCGAAGGCTACGCCGACTGTCTCAGCTTGCATCAGTTCGGTGTCACTAATGTTACGGCTTCCAGCGGTACCGCATTTACAATGGATCAGGCCAATCTCATTCGCCGCTTTACTCAAAATGTAACGTTGATCTACGACGGCGATGACGCAGGCATTCGTGCAGCGGAACGCGGTGGTGCACTGATGCTCGAAGCCGGATTGAACGTTCACATCGTCGTATTGCCGGACAAACATGATCCCGATTCTTACATTCGAAAAGAAGGCGTTACCGCGTTTGAATCGCTTATTCAAAAAGGACTTGGTTACATCGATTTCCGGATCGCAATGTGGAATCATCAAAACAAGCTCGACAGCGTTAACGCACGAACCAATGCCATTCGAGAATTGCTGAATATCGTCGCGCGAATCAACGATGCGATCAAGCGTGACTTATTCGTCAAAGAAATTGCATCCAAAATGGGCGTGGATGCCGCGCTCGTACAGAAGGAACTGCGATCCGTCACACGCCATGCAACGCCGGGCGATGAACGGCCTAAAATTACGGTCACGCCGGTGGCCGTGGTCAAACCGCCTATTTCCGAGCGCATTACCAAAGCGGAAAGAAATATCCTCCGTACATTATTGGCAGGACAACGCAGAGACGCCGATCATGTTTTTTCATACATTCGCGCGGACGAATTTCAAAACGATGCCATCCGGAAAGTCGTTGAATGGGTTTTCAATCGATTCATGCTCAATGAACCTTTTTCATCGGATCACATTTCCGGACATTTCGATGAAACGATCGAACGTGCTATTTCGAAATTGCTTATCGAAGACACCGGGCAATATGAAATCGACGAACTGCTCGCCGTCATTCAATCGCGGCAATTGGAATCGAAAATGGAAACACTCAGGAATACGATTTTGAATATGGAATTGGAAAAAGAAGATACGACCGAATTAACGGCTATGTATAATTTTCTGAATCGGCAACTCCTGTCACTGCGCAATAAAAAACAATTGATCAAACTCGATGAAAAGCCCTTGCAAGAACGAATTGATTTTTGATGACAATCAGTGAAAGAGCATTATAACTTAATCTATGACTACAAAAATTTTTGACGTACTTATCGTCGGCGCGGGACCGACCGGTCTCGCTTGTGCCATCGAATGTAAAAAAAATGGTTTATCCTCCGTCGTGATCGACAAAGGTTGCATCGTCAATTCGATTTATCATTTTCCGGCTAATATGATTTTTTTCACGACGTCGGACTTATTGGAAATCGGCGGTGTCCCTTTTACGACAACTAATCCGAAACCAACACGTGAAGAAGGATTGAACTATTATAAACGTGTCGTCGAACATTATGACCTTTTACTTCGTACCAATGAACGTGTCAATCGTATCAGCAAAAGCGATAATATTTTTCAGATTCAAACAACTCATCGCGATGGAAAACCATTCGAATATCGGGCTCGATTTATCATCGTAGCAACGGGTTATTATGATAATCCAAACTATCTTCACGTTCCAGGCGAAGACCTCCCGAAAGTTTCGCACTACTACACCGACCCGCATCCGTATTTCGGCAAAAATATTCTGATCGTCGGAGGTAAAAATTCCGCCTGCATTGCCGCGCTGGAATTGCACCGCTACGGTGCTCGTGTGACGGTCGTACACAGAAAACCGGAAATCAAACAAAGCGTCAAATACTGGATCCTTCCCGATTTTCTCAATCGTGTCAACGAAGGTGCGATCACACTGCATGTCAATTCAGTCATTGAATCCATCCTTCCTGAATCCGTCAAAATCTGCAACACTCAGACCCATGCAACGACTGAGATGGCCAACGATTTTGTCTTCGCGCTGACCGGCTATCGTCCCGATGAATCTTTTCTGCGCGGATGCGGAATTGATGTTGACCACGAAACGCTCGTACCACAGCATAATCCTGAAACCTTAGAAACAAACGTACCGGGACTCTACGTCGCCGGATCCATCTCCGCCGGAAAAGAAACCAATAAACTCTTTATCGAAAACGGACGTTTTCACGG
>JAIBAF010000097.1 GCA_019695335.1 bacterium | reverse complement strand
CCGCTTGTCAGATTAAGCGGAATGGTAGACACGGTTTCTTTGCCGGCCAATAAATCTTTGACTTTTACTTCCAGTTGAGCTGCGCCTTCCGGAAGGTCGCTGATGTCAAGCCCGATGTATTCGCGCTGCATGGTCGACTCGCCTTGTTTTTGCGTAACTGAGCTCAACGACGTTCTTTTCTTGCCGGTAAAAAGTCGCGCGATGGCCAGTACGAGCCCCTTTTTTTCATTCAGAGTTTTAACCGTATAAGCGACTTCGTATGAACTGTGGCCGTTATTGTCGAGTGTGAGATTATAAATATCGTAATAGACGGCCATCGGATTCTTTTTAACGATGAGTGCGGCGGGATTCGGCACCACACGCAGACGCGTATTGGGTTTGACAAATTTACCGGGATCGGCATTTTCATCGACCCGCAACGCCATTTGTAAATCACTGACCATCAGCTCGTCTTGGCTGTAATCTCTGACCATCGCTTCAAATTGATAGCTGCCGATTTTTTCGGCGAGATTATTTTCCAATTGAATGGCGACGTGATATTTTCCGGGTTTCAGCGTAATGCGGAATTCGTCCAACAGCGACCGCACGGCCACGTCCATCGGTGTCGAAGACAGCAAATATTCGCGCTCGATTTTTCCGACTTCATTGTAATCGTTATCGAAAATTTTCGCTTTGGCCGTGACATTCGACGCCAGTAAATTCTGCTCAAACGGATTTGATTTAAAATTGAGATAGCTGAACGGCGTCATAAAATAAAAATCGAGACGCGATTGGCCGTCAACGTCTTTAAAACTTGCAAATTTTACGTTGATAGGTATTTCCGGTACATCAGAACGCATGAAAAATCGTTGCGTATTGTCTTTCTCGTAATTGCGTGCATACTGTTCGGTCAGAAGATTTTGCTTTAACAAAGAAAGTTCCTGCTGATAACGGGCATACGAAGCGCCGCCGGGATTGGCGGAAAGGTTGTTCTGCAGCGCCTTCATGCGTAATGCCATACGTTCATAATAAGGATTAAAAATGGCTCTTTCCGAATACATACCTTGTAATGCGCCCAATTGTGCAACGGAGGTAAGCCCCGGTCCTATAGCATCGGCGAGATTGCCCAGAACGTACTGGCCGTATTGCGAGACAAAATCGTAGATTAAAACTTTGTCGCCATTGTCATAGATCCAGGATTCATTGTCTTTCATGATCATGCCGTCGCCACCGTAAAAAACGCGGTCCGGTTTACCCATGCGAATATAAATCAGACCTCGGTCGTCATAACCGGGAATGCCGGGCTTGGCGAAAAAAGTTCGAGTATACTGCAATCGCCGGTAATGTTCTGTCAACCGCTCATTAGTCGGCGTAAAAATATTGGGATCGCGTTGTTTCCAAAAACGTGAAATAAATTTTTTCTTTTCGTCCTGGGTTTTGAGATTCAGCCATTCTTTGGTTTCTTCCGACGAGGCAATAGGCGATGCGTCTAAAAAAAGATGTTCAACTTTTTCATCGTCTTTGGCTTCGTTGTTTAATTGGTAATATAATTCTGACGCTTTGGTTTCGTTTCCCTGTTCAAGATAAATCGCAAAAAGCTCCATGGTGGCATCGTCACGGCCTTGCAGCAGAGGTATGGCTTCGTCAAATTTCTTCAATGTCCGCAGTACGGTTGCCAGTTGAACCGAAGCGTCGGAAAAACCGAAAGTTTCAAACGACATTCCGTAAGACAGCGCCTGTTTAAAATATACTTCAGATTCATCGTAATTGGTTCTGAAGTATTTAGCCATGCCAAGTAAAAAGTATGCTTGCGGATCCTGAGGATTGATCGATAAAGACTTTTCCAAAGCAATTTCTGCTAGTTTGATTTTTTCGTCGGCGCCAAACCAACGCGTAAAATCTTTGACCATCGCATTGGAATATTCAAACGTTTTCAACCGTGCGGCTGCGTACAGTTTATATTCGGCAGGTTGAGCGGCGCTTCTTGAAAATTTTTTCTCGTACAGGCGAATGACTTCTTCGTTTCCGCCCATCTTGTAATATTGCTGAGCCAATTCAAAGCGAACGGCATCATCATCGGGGTTGTCGGCAAGTTTTTTTCCTAATGCAATAATACCGTCAGCCATATCTTGCGTCCATGCTGTCGACGCAAACAAAATAATAATGCTGAGTATACGGATCATAACTTTCCTACTTAAAGTAAGATGGGACTTGAGAAGTGTAGAGAGATAAGTGAAATTAAACAGGAGGATTCGGAATGTCAAGCCGGAACTACCGACACACGGATAACTCAAATCATGGAAGTCTTATCGGATGTGAGTTATCCGCGGTTCGCAGCATTCTTATTCATATCGTAAACATGTTACCGGATTTGTCAGCGCCGCTTTGATTGTCTGATAGCTCACCGTGAGGATTGCGATGACGAGCATCGCCAGTCCCGAGATGGCAAAAACTTCCCATCCGATGGTTATGCGCGACGCAAACCGGGCCAGCCATTCTGTCATTATCCAGTACATGATCGGCCATGCAATGACGCTGGCTACGGCCACTAAAGAAACAAAATCTTTACAAAGATGCGCTAACAGGCGCGGAAGCGATGCGCCGCAAATTTTGCGGATGGCGATTTCTTTAATGCGCTGGGAAATCGTAAATGACGACAAACCGAACAGACCGAGACAACCCACGATGATGGCCAATAACGCAAACAACCCGAAAACTTTGCCGAACGTCTGATCGGCTTTGTACTGTTGATTAAAGTAGTCGTCGAGGAAAAAGTAATCGAACGGGTTGCCGGGAAAAATCTTGTCCCATGTTTGATGAACGAATTCGATCGTACCCATGATATTATCGCGGGTAACTTTGATCATGAAATATTCAGCATTGGATAAATCGCACGCAAACATGGTCGGCTGCGTTTCAAGTTCGAGCGACTCGTGATGGTAATCGGCGACGACACCCACGATAATGGGATAATATTTAAATGCGTCGATGGCCAGCGTTTTTCCGATCGCTTCTTCGGGCGTGGAAAAGCCGAGCAATCGTGACGTCGATTCCGTCAGAATGACCGATGTATCGGGATCCTGGGGAAAAGCAGGCGAAAAATTACGCCCGGCAATCAACTTCATATCAAACGTCTGAATAAAATCATAATCCATGGTTGCATACGCAACCGGAACCGCTGTGTTTGCGGATTGAGAGAATTGGCGCGTTTCGGTTTTAAAGCGCAATTTTTTACCAGGGACAACGACGGAGGCTGTAACGCCCTTGATCGCTGAATTTTGTTTTAACGTTTCTTTAAAAGTTTTTACTTGATCGGCACGGCCTTTACGTGTTTCGACGACACCGGGACGTTCCACGATTAAAGTTTGTTCAATATTCATTCCCAGATCGGCATTGCGCATGTGTGACAGTTGCTGATACACGGTCAACGTGCCGACGATCAGTGCCGCGGACGCGGCGAACTGTGCCACAACAAGACTTTTTCGGAGCCAGACGCCACGCGACGAATTTTTAAATTTGCCTTTCAAAACCGTCACCGGTTCGAATCCGGACAAGACCAGCGCCGGATAAATTCCGGAAAGGAAAGAACCGGCCGAGAAAATCAGCAGCACTAATCCCAAAAACCAAAGTTCTTTCCACAAAACAAAATTAATCGGAATACCCGTCATTTCTTTGAATGACGGCCAGACGCTGAAAACGATCAGAAAAGATAGAAGCAAAGCGATAAAATTAATTAAAAACGATTCGACTAAAAACTGGAGCATCAAACGGTTTTTTTCAGCGCCCATGACTTTGCGTACGCCGACTTCTTTTGCGCGATCCATGGAACGCGCCGTGGCCAGATTGACGTAGTTGATCCACGCGATAACGATGATAAAAATGGCTATGATCGTCAGGAAATATACGGAATTACCGTTACCGTTGGGCTCGGCCTCATCGGTGAGGCGGGAATATAAATGGATATCCCTAAGCGGCTGCAGAGACAATTCGTCGCGTCGAAACTGTTTTTCCAAATCCGGAATATGTTTTTTGATGAAATCGGGGAATTTCGCCTGCAGTGCGGCCATATCGGTTCCCGGCTGAACGAGGATATACGTGTACATATCCTTCCGTCCCCAGTTTTGATCATACCGGTTCCGGGCTTTTTCAAACCGTGTATAAAGCGTTTTATATGAAATAAGTACATCGAATTTCAAATGTGTGTTATCCGGAGGATCCTGAACGACGCCGGTGATTTTACATAATTCGTCATTGAAGTCGTCGTCGCGCATGCGGAGAAATTTCCCAATAGGGTTGGCATCACCAAAATATTTTTTGGCGTAGGATTCAGAGATCACCATTGAAAACGGTTCGCTCAATGCCGTAGCCGCATCACCGAAAACCATTTTATAAGAAAACATCGGAAGAAAAGACGAATCGGCGTACAGGAAGCGGCGGTGTTTGAATTGAATCGGGCCGCCCGGAGCGTCCTGGTAAGTAATCACGACGTTGTTTTTCGAGCCGAGATTATATAATCGGGCATTGGATACGATTTCCGGAAAATCCTCTACGAGCGCCGGCCCTACGGCAGGATAATTTTCGGAGCTTTTGAAAATAAGTTCGTTGTTTTTATACTGATCGAGTTGTACGCGGTAAATATTATCGCCGTTAGCGTGAAAATTATCATAGCTGCGCTCGAACGTTACGTATTGCATGATGATCCAGAATCCCGCAAGCCCCAGGGCGAGCCCCAACGCATTAATGGCGGAAAAAACTTTGTTACGCAACATGGTACGAAAGGCAACAAGAAGATAATTTTTGATCATAACACTCTCCTTGTAAAAAAAGGAATATTGAATGGGGAACGCAGAAATACAACGTAACTGACCGATAAAAAGTTACGCCAATTTTAAAAAAATATCCGGCTGGTCTCAGATAAAATCGGTCAGTTCCTGCTTTAATGCATTGAGCGACAGCGTGAGGTCTTTGATAAAAAAGCTGAGGGATATGATGAGTGCAATAAAACTAATGGCAAATACGGCGAGAATGACGTGATGCAAATCGATATCGAGAAAATAGCTTACAAATATCAACAGGATCAAAAGGCTGGCACAGAAAATCGAAATAGCGGCAAAAATGATCGACAGCCGAAGAAGTTTTGAACGTTCAAATAAAATTTTGATTTGAATCGCTAAATTGGCACGGTGTTCCGGTAACGATTCTTTGTATTGTCGTGCCAGGGCACGGGCGCCATCGGTCGTACGAGCGTAGCGATTCGTCATCGCCAGCAAAAGCAGTCCAATGCCCGAAATTAATGCAACCGGAGAAATGGACGACTGCAGAATTTTAGTCAATTGTTCAAAAGGCATACGACTTTTCGGAGTGGTTCTTTCGGTTATAGTTACTTGGTTGAACCTGATTCCGCAGTAATATACGATTGTTCGGTGATGATATTGGTGCATACGCGCACGACACGATCGAACATACCTTTCAACCGGCGGGTTGTTTTATAAATAAAAACACCGGCAATACCGGCCATGAAAATCAAATTGATCAGAGATCCGGCGAACCAATATCCCGCCGATGTGCTTTCCAATTGAGCGGCCGATTTATTTTCTTTGACGAGTTCGACCAGCGAATTCGACAAATCGTTGAACAATATTTCCGCTTCCCCGCGTGAAATAGCCGTCGCCTCGCTGTTGCTGTTTTTACGCGAATGCTGCAATAAAACAGCGCTGTGCTTCAAGTATTCACTCCATTTTGACCCAAATACGGCGTACAATTGTTTCTCATTATCCGTCGTAATCAAAGGTTCATACGACGCCATTTCCGCGTGGATCATGGCCGTCTTTTGATCCATTTGTTCTTCATAAGCGATCATTTGATTTTGCTCCAACGACAGAATATGCTGCAGTTCGAGAATCCTGTAATCCGATGTCAGAGTATTGATATGGCTTACATGAATAGCGCTGGGAAGCCAATTGCGTTCAATCATTTTTGATGAATCATGAATCTCGTTTAAGAAAACAACCGTTGCGATCAACCCGATCATGACAATCAAACCGGATATAATAAAAAGTCTTTTGAAAGAATTCATAAGGCCTCCATCGTTTGTATAAAACAATTATTACAATGAATAACGTTATTTCTTATTGAGCATTTTCAGAAGGTCTTCAACCCGGAGAAGCGATTCTCTTATTTCAGTCAAGACCACTGTCGGATCGACGGTAGTTTTTTTCTCGGCCAACTTCTGCCGTTGTCCCAGGACAGCTGCGCGAAAAGCCGGGGCATCGTTAATTCCGACCAATTTCATTTCATTACTGTTATGATGCGATTGTCCGGCGGTTTCGATTTTAAGGATGCACAGATTAAAATGTCGCAGCAGCGGGCCTTCAATAAAGGTCATGTCCTGAATGTTTTCGAGAGGGATCGTTTTCTCGATCTGCAGTAAAATTCCTTTTTTAAATCGCAGCGTATGATGCGTCAATTCGCATTCTAATTTATCAAAATAATGCCGGCTATACCATTTTCCAACACCCAAAAGCCAGATGATCATCAGCGGAATTCCGACAATTGTGCTTAGCAAAACCATACTTACATAAAAAATGATATAAGCTCTGATGATCGGATTGAAGGAAGCCTTGAGAAGAACCGGATTATTGGGTTCGGTTGACATGTTTCTATTCCAATCCATTTGAAATATGTAAAACTATTTTTATTCCGATGCTGTTCCCTACACGGCTGTTCATTTTAAAGGCTTCCAGCCCGACTCCATAGTGCGTCGAGAATTTTAGAAGTAACTTCATATTGACATTGAATCCTATGGCCGATTTAAAATCGCCATGATCTTCATTTTTGTGGAATACAAAGGCTGGTCCGATAAAACCTGTCAGCATGAAAACGCGTGTCGTCCACCCTGAGCCGATATTGGTATGAACAAATGAGTGACTGCTGGATGAACCTCCAAAAAGTTCAAATGGGAAGGTGGAATTCAGACCAACTTGTTGGGTCAAAAAAGGTACCAATTTGCCATTACCGTTTATCGAGAAATTTATTCCTTCAAATTGATGCCGCACTTTAGCCTTACCAAAGCCAAGATCGATCCATTTTATCTGATCAATTGGTTGTTGCGCATTCAGCACGTTGTACACGTTCAATAATAAAATAACCGAAAATATGTTTCGCACGTTTTTTTGGATTTAAAAGTAAAGTAATTTTAAGCCACTTAGACAGTAATTTCAACATAAAGTTTTACATATTCAAAACCTGACTTATCTCATTTTTTTGACGATTTAATACGGTACATTAGGCTGTTAATCTGCCTTCAGGTGCGCATGAAGACCCATTCATTAGAATCATATTTCGAGCCTTTCCGAAATAATATCATCGGTTACGAACAGACGTTCAAAACGCCGCACGGCGAACGCCGGATCGTATATGCCGACTGGACGGCCAGTGGGCGGTTGTACCGGTCGATCGAGGAGAAAATGCTTTATCGCTTCGGTCCTTTCGTCGGCAATACACATACGGAAACGACCATCACTGGAACGTATATGACCGAGGCGTATCATGAAGCACATGCTATTATCAAGCGCCATGTGAATGCCGGTACGAAAGATGTCATCATCACTCAAGGTTCCGGCATGACGGGCGTGATCAATAAATTTCAACGCCTGCTCGGATTACGTGTTCCTGAACAAGCGGTGCGGCATTTACATTTGTCAGAAAACGAACGCCCAGTTGTTTTTGTCACGCACATGGAGCATCATTCCAATCATACGTCGTGGTTAGAAACGATCGGCGAAGTGGTATGCGTTCCACCGGATGAAAACGGCGCCGTCGATTTGAATTTTTTTGCCGATGCGGTTAAGCGGTATCATCATCGTCAAAAAATCGCGTCCGTTACAGCCTGCTCCAATGTTACGGGCATTCGTACACCGTATCACACAATCGCTAAAATGATGCACGAAGCCGGCGGGCTTTGTTTTGTTGATTTTGCCTGTTCCGCTCCCTACGTGCCGATCGATATGCATCCGTCCGATCCTTTGGAGAAGCTCGATGCCATTTATTTTTCGCCGCATAAATTTCTCGGCGGGCCCGGCACGCCCGGAGTGTTGATATTTAATTCGGATTTATACGTCAATAAAATTCCCGATCAACCCGGCGGAGGAACGGTGAATTGGACTAATCCGTGGGGTGAAGTGAGTTTTCTGGATAATATCGAAGTGCGTGAGGACGGCGGAACGCCGCCGTTTTTGCAAACCATTAAAGCGGCATTGTGCATACGACTGAAAGAAAAAATGAACCCGGAAATCATGCTGAAACGTGAAGAAGAATTTTTGCCGGAAATTTTTAAGGCTTTGCGCGCGATTCCGGGATTGCATATTCTGGCGGACGAACACGAACATCGTCTCGCCGTGATATCATTCTACATTGACGGGTTGCATTATAATTTGGGCGTGAAATTGCTCAACGATTATTTTGGAATTCAGGTCCGCGGAGGTTGTTC
>JAIBAF010000096.1 GCA_019695335.1 bacterium | reverse complement strand
AAAATGAAAAGCTAGCGCCCTCCCCTTCGAGGGGAGGGACACAGGGTGGGGTTGGAAATCGAATGCAATTTTTTTATTTGTTTCACATCTTCGAACGTACTATTTTTATTCCGGATTCCATCCACACATTATTTAATTCAAACTTATGATCAAGCCTCTCGGGCATATTCACGAATTGGTACGCTATCCTGTGAAATCGATGGCAGGCGTTCCTGCGGCTTCCGCATTTCTCGGCTGGGATGGGTTGCAGGGAGACCGCCGTTTTGCATTCCGTCGCCTCCATGATACTAGCGATTTTCCGTGGCTAACGGCAAGCAAACTTCCCGAACTTATTTTGTACACGCCGCTCGGGCTCGATGAAAGTGCGGATGAACCTTTACCCGCCGAAGTGCGCACACCGGAAGGCACGGTCTACCCGATCGCCAGCCCGGAACTGCAAAACAGCATCGCTTCGAGATTCGGAAGCCCGGTCGAATTGATGAGGCTTCGGCACGGAATTTTTGACGACGCGAGTGTGTCGGTGATCAATCTGGCTACGATAGCGGCCATTGGCCGTGAAGCCGGATTGCACGCTGATACGCGACGATTCCGCGCCAATATCGTACTGGCGACCGAATCGAACGAACCTTTTCTGGAAGATAACTGGGTAGGCCAAAGATTGGTCATCGGCCATGAAGAGACAGGACCGGTGATCAGTTTGACCAAGCGCGACCTGCGTTGCGTGATGATCAATCTCGATCCCGATACGGCCGAACAGGATCCCCGCTTCATGAAAACCGCCGTCCGCCTGAACGGCAATAATGCCGGCGTCTACGGAACGGTCGTGCGCACCGGCCGGATCAGCGCCGGTGACCCGGTAAACCTGATCGTTTGAAATTTGAATGGCAAAATGAATTACCATCTCCGTTCCGACATGTCGGGAGTCGGGGGGAATCCAGAACAATCCACTTTCTTTTGGCAGCGCGCCAACCCGTCTTCGTTCCGGCGTTTTATCGGAGGCCGGATGAATACATGCGAAAAAAGGGAGTGTCATTCCCGTGAAAACGGGAATCCAGAGCAATCCACTTTCTTTTGGCAGCGCGCCAAAAGAAAGTTGCAAAGAAAAGCGCTGCGGCTGCGACAAAACGCCTGAATCCGGGTTCGCTGCTTGGAGCGGAAAATAGTTCCAAGTATTTTAACATTCGAAAAAGGATCATCTGTTCCACATTTTCCGCAGTATGATGTCGCGAACTCGTCTTCATTCCGGCGTTTTATCGAGGCCGGATGGAATACGTGTAAAAAAGGGAATGTCATTCCCCCGACACGTCGGGGGAATCCAGACCCGTCAAAATAATTCTTGGACGTCACTTCGAACATCGTCGTGAAAATGACAACCGGGATTCCTATTGCCTCCATCATCGCACAAGCCTAAACCAACCCACTCCATCACCAATCAACCACTCCCCAAAGCCCGATCCGGTTCGCACTCCTTCACGCAGACGTGATTATGCTTGAGTCAGCCGTGTGTAAGCTTCACGCAGGCATGATTATAGTTGAGTAACGTTATATTTAATTTGATTTTGGAAGAGAGTTCGCGTAATATTATTTCGTAGCACAAAACCATATCATCAATCAAGAACAACCGGAAAGGCTTTATGAAAACCATGACGTGTCGACAACTCGGTGGAGCGTGCGATCTGGAGTTTCACGCCAATACTTTTGAAGAAATAGCCGAAATGAGTAAAAAACACGGCATGGAAATGTTCCAAAAAAATGACGAAGCCCATCTCAAAGCCATGAACGCCATGCGCCATCTTATGCAAGACGCCTCGGCCATGAAAGCCTGGTTCGACGGCAAGAAACGTGAATTTGACGGGTTGCCGGAGCAAAAGTGAAGAAAAAAGATCAAGAAGATGCCATCGTCACGCTGACGTCATTTACCGATGTGATGGAAGCAAATATTGTTGCAGAGAAATTGCGGGTAGAAGGCATTCCGTGTTTTTTAGCTGATGAAGTATCGTACATAATGACGCGCCGGAATTATATGAATGAAGGGATCCGGCTGCAAATTTTTGAAAAAGACATTCCACGAGCACGAGACATACTCGGTATACCGTCGAACTCTACAACGCACGAATATCAGAATGAAGTTTGTCCAAAATGCCAATCAAAGAACATAAACCGATTGACAGGGATGAACGCTGTCTATCACTGGATCAATGCTGTATTATTCGCATTGTTTTTACGTCCATCTACGCCAATCCGGTTTCGCTGCCTTGACTGTGGAAAAGAATTCTAAGGTCAACATTTATTAATTTAACCACTATTTCTATGCCCAAAACCAGACCAACTACCGTTGATGAGTATATCGCGAATGCGCCGAAAGAAGCGCAAAAAATGTTACGAGAGCTGCGCGCACTCCTGAAAAAAATCGCGCCGAAAGCAAAAGAATCGCTGAAATGGGGTAACCCTGTTTTCGAAGAGGAACGAATTCTTTTTGCTTATCCTGCTTACAAATCGCATATTAACTTCATACCGACACAAGCTTCTCTGAAGCCGTTCAAGGATGAATTATCCGCATTCACTACCGGCAAAGACTCCCTGCAACTGCCCTACGACCGTCCGCTTCCGAAAACGCTGATCCGCAAAATTGCCGTACATCGCGTCCGGGACGTCAGAGAAAACGGCGCCCGATGGATGTAATTTTTTAACCAAAGAATTTGAAGACTTATGAATTTCACTCCCAAAGATCCCGATTTTAAACGCCGGATTGTCGAAAGTTTCGGACGGCAGAAATTTATGAACTTTATCAATGCGCGGCTGATCGCTATCGAAGCGGGTTCTTGTGAAATTCATGTTCCCTATGATGTGAATATCACTCAGCAGCACGGTTTTTTTCATGCCGGCATCGTCGGGACGATCGCCGATAACGCCGCCGGTTATGCCGCCTATTCGCTCATGGACCATTCGTCCTCGATCCTGACAGTCGAATATAAATTGAATCTGATCGCACCGGCGGACGGCGAACTGCTCATCGGACAATCCCATGTGCTGAAATACGGCAAAACGCTGACGATCTGCCGGTCGGATATTTTTGTCATGAAAAACGGTGAAAAAAAACTCTGCGCCGTTTCGCAATCCACGCTGATCGAATTAATCAATAAAAAAGACGCTTAAATAACTTTCAATTCGAAAAATTTCTAACATCGGAAAAAATGGAAACTATAATACACTTTGTCGATGTATTTGCAAGGCAGCGGTATTCAGGGAATCCCTTAGCGGTGGTGATTTGCGCCAAAGTTTTGTCCGATGACACGATGCAGGCGATTGCATCCGAAATTAATTTTTCAGAGACAACTTTTGTTCGGCCTGACCCGGAAGATAACGGCGGTTACTTCGTCAAAATGTTCACACCTGCCCGTGAAGTTGCATTTGCCGGACATGCGATCCTGGGAACTGCATGGGTAATTCGCCGCCATGTTGCGCAAAGTCTGTCTGATACAGTGACGCTCAACCTTTCCATCGGCCCCGTTCACGTGACCGGCGGCTCCAATGAAAAACAAAATGAAGTGTGGTTCGAAGCGCCTTCCATCACCATCGGCGAAACCTGCCCGGCGGAATCCATGGCGGCAGCGTTGCATCTTTCTGCGGAAGATATCGACGCGAAAGCGCCGGTTTGCAAGATGTCGGCCGGAACGTCAGCCATGATCGTACCGCTTCGCAGTATCGATGCTTTATATCGAAGTACCCTTGATCTACCGTTATATGCCGGGCTTGCCGGCCGGGGTTTCCCGCCGTTGATCTATCTTTTTTGCAATCAAACGCGCGACCCGGAAAATAATTTATCGGCCAGATTTTTCTTTGAAGCCAACGGAGTCCGCGAAGACCCGGCAACGGGTAACGGCGCCGCGTTTCTCGCCGCTTATCTGTTACATTATAATTTTTTCCCGGATCCTGATTTGTATCTTCGCATCGAACAAGGCCACGCGCTGGGACGCCCTTCGCTGGTCATGGTGAAAGCTCATAAATCCGGGCATTATTCACGTATCGCTGTCGGCGGATCGGTGATTCCAATTATGGAAGGTAAATTGTTATGATGCCAAAACTACTTGTTGGTTTTTTTATTTCGCCAGAGGAAATTACAAGACTATGAAATATGCGATCTTTATTGCAGGAACATTTTTGTTCGGTTGTACGGATTCCGATAATAATTTTATTCGCGGCACGTTCGGAACGTATCATTTTTCTTCGGAGTCAACGTATTCCGCTTACAACGGATCCTTGCTTGTGCTCACCGCGAATAGGGATTCGTTGATGCTCCGCATTCTGATCTCGCCGGTGAGCGAACCCGATTCATTCACGATGCATAGCGAAGACACGTTGGACGGCGGAAGCGAGGTTGCGTTTGATTCGGGCGATCACCGGTATGTGTCGTATGACGGCGGCGGCAGCGTGACGATCCAAAAGATCGATGAACGGCACGTCCGCGGCAATTTCTCCGGACGTTTGGTGAATTCTGATATTGTGACCGACACGATGATCGTTACCAACGGACAATTTGATGTGGAGATTGATTCGGACGATCCGTATTAATTTAATCTAACGATAGACAATCATTGAAATCGCCTGGCCTAAAATTTTTCTTTGTCTTCGCATGGATATTCTTTTTTGTTTCCTGCGAAGATAACGGCACCAAAGTCCGTCTGGAAGAAGCATGGCTGTCATCGTTTTTCAATCAAAACGGCGATCATACTTTTATTGTCATTGATGAAGACAGTTCAGGCGTCTATTATTCACCGACACCGTCAGGAAATTGTTACGATTCAGAATCACTCACCATTACAGGCGGATTAGTTCAGGTGGATGACCGGTCTTATACTTACATTATCAATGAAAACAATTTAACATTAAACGAGATCGTTGATTATGACACGACTATTTTCGGCTATCCCATACCGGAACAGTTTACGAAAGCAAATGACATTGAAATAAAACGATGTAATTAACGTGCACTCATAAAAAACGGATTTTATGAAAACAGAATTTGTCGGCCTTGCGCCCGTCTTTCCCTCGCAGAACACGGCGAGAGACGTTGCGTGGTATCACGAAAAAGCGGGATTCGAAGTCTATTTCTCCGATTCGATGTATGCCGTGATTACCAGAGACAATATCTGGCTCCATTTGCAATGGCATGCCAACACAGAGAGCGATCCGCTGCTGGGCGGTTCGGTCGTCAGAATTTTTGTAAAAAATATTAAACCGTTATTCGACGAATTGGTTCAACGCGGCACCGTCACTCCCGACGCATTCAAAGCAAATACCCCGTGGCAGACGCATGAGTTCGGATTTCGTGACCTCAATGATAACATCATTTTTATTGTAGAAGATATCGTCTCTTAACAATTATCCATTAATACGAAACATAATAATATGTCTTCATCGCATTTGATCGAAACGTGGGAGATCCATAACCGGATCAATATTTATTTACTGGAATCCGTACATAACGATGCCTTAAACGATGTATCCGCATCGAAAGGCCGCAGCGTGGCCGAACAGTTTGCCCATCTGCATAATGTCCGCCTGATGTGGCTGAATGCCTCGGCTCCGGAATTGCTCAAAGGTTTGACTAAAATTGAAAAAGAAAAAGCGGCGGATAAAAAATGGCTCAAACAATCTCTCGAAGCTTCAGGGAAAACGATTGCCGCTCTGCTCGAATCCGCATCGGAATCGGGTAAAATCAAAGGATTCAAACCGCATGCGGCGGCGTTTCTCGGTTATCTGATTTCGCACGAATCGCATCATCGCGGACAGATTATGTTGACGTTGAAACAGGCCGGCCATCCCGTCGACAAAAAAATTGCTTACGGTATATGGGAATGGGGCGTTCGCTGAACGTTCCGTTTTTACTTCATTTTTTGAATCGTCCGTCTTACATTAGGCGGACGTTTTATTTTTTGAAACATTTAATCGGAGTTTTATGGATGTGCTTACGCTGATTTTATTTTTGGTTGGTTTGGTCTTTCTCGTGGCCGGTGCGGAAATACTGGTCAAAGGCGCATCGCGCATAGCGGCGGCGCTCGGCCTATCGCCGTTGGTCATCGGCCTGACGGTAGTGGCTTTCGGAACGAGCGCGCCTGAAATGGCGGTCAGCGTACAATCAGCAAACGATGGACAGACCGACATCGCCGTAGGCAACGTCGTCGGCAGTAATATTTTTAATATACTTTTTATCCTGGGAATTTCGGCGGCGATTACGCCTTTAATTGTTCAACAGCAATTAATTAAATTAGACGTTCCGCTGATGATCGGCGCTTCTTTTTTGATGTATATTTTTGCTTCCGACGGATTGATCCAGCGCTGGGAAGGTTTGATTTTATTTTCAGGTATTATTTTCTATACGATTTTTCTCATTCGCCAAAGCAAAAAAGAAAACAAAGAAATCCAGGCCGAATATGCCAAAGAATTTTCCGAAAAACCTAAAGCGAACGCATTGTGGATTCAAATCGGAATGGTGATCGCCGGCCTTGCCTTACTCGTCGTCGGATCGGACTGGTTAGTCAATGGCGCCGTGTCTATTGCCAAATTATTCGGCGTGAGCGAACTGATCATCGGGCTTACCATTATTGCAGCCGGTACATCGCTGCCGGAAGTGGCTACCTCGATCATTGCGGCGATCCGCGGCGAACGCGATATCGCCGTCGGCAATGTCGTCGGCAGCAATATTTTTAACATTCTCGCCGTATTGGGGCTTTCGGCTATTGTGGCGCCGCAAGCGATCAACGTTGCGCCTTCAGCCATCAGCTTTGACATCATCGTCATGATCGCCGTTGCCATCGCGTGTCTGCCGATTTTTTTTACGGGCAATCTTATCGCCCGCTGGGAAGGGTTGGTATTTCTGGCCTATTACATCGCGTACACCCTTTTCCTGATTTTTGACGCCACGGATCATGATGCGTTACCTCGATTCAGCGCGATCATGATAGAGTTCGTTTTGCCCATTACGGTATTGACGCTTGCTATATTAACTTTTCGGGCTTTCCGGAAAAATTCAAAATCATAATAAAATATTCGTGAAATGAACCGATTAATTTTAATTTTGTGGTTGAGTGGCTGTGGAACCGGAGTTCTGTATTCCCAATCGTTTCCAAACGGGAAAATTACTGAACGGGTTTTCTGTTCGGCCGATTCTTCTCAAAGCTATTCGCTGTATCTTCCTTCCTACTATGATTCGTCGAAAGAATGGCCTATTATTTATTGTTTCAAACCTGAAACGGATGCGCTGTTGCCCCTGCAGTGGTATTCTGAAATCATGGAAACGTACGGGTGGATAATGGTATGTTCGTGGAATTCACAGAACGGACCGTGGCAGGTTTGTCTTGACGCAATTCATGCCGTTTGGAAAGATACGCATAAACGATTTCGCATCGATCCCCGCAGAGTTTACGCAACCGGATTTTCCGGAGGCTCACGCACAGCTTCCGAGCTTGGCATTCTTTATTCTAACCAGGTAACAGGAATCATTGGTAATGGCGCGGGCTTCAGCGCATCGCATGAATTGCCTCAATCAATTCCCTTCCGATATTACTACGGGTTGACTGGAACATTGGATTATAATCACAGTGAAATGACTTTTGTCGGTGAAATTCTGGAGCAAAAGAAATTAGTACACAGGATCGTCTACTTCGACGGTTATCACCAATGGGCTCCTCCGGCGGATTTTGAGCGCGGCATTGAATGGATGGAACTCCAGGGAATCCACGACAGTATTCGTGTAAAAGATACGGTATGGATTGGAAAAATTTTTCAAGACCGCCGCCGCGTCCTCGATACGTTGTTGTTGAATCACCGCGTTTACGATGCCGCGATACACGCCGAATGGATGAGCGAAGATTTTAAAGGTTATATGGATGTCGCATCGTTGTCAACTCTGTCGGACAGCCTGAAAAAAACTAAAGATTATGCGAAATGGCTTGAAAAAATTGCTTTTCTTCGCGTCAAAGAAGTGGAATTCCAAAACTCTTTTGACAAGTTACTGATTTCGTGGAATGAAGTGAATTTTAATGAAAACACTGATCCCGATTTTAACAAAATAATGGCCGAAAGCCGCGATTGGCAGTCGCGTCTCAAATCCAAAAACGTATTGGAGTCCCAAGCGGCTTATCGTTGTTTAAACTATGTCAGCCGCCTGAGTAAATCCAGGGGCCGGGAATATTTAAAATACGATGCTCTGAAACGAGCCATTGGTTGCTTTAACCTCGCCATCAAAATGTTTCCTGATGATTTCATGGTTTATTACTTTTTAGCAAGTGCCCAAGCACGGGCGGGTGAAACCAGTTCATCGATTAAATTATTGGAAAAGGCGATTAAATTCGGCTTCGCCGATTTGGGTCGGCTTGAATCGGATACCAATTTTGATCCCTTGCGTCAGCATAAAGGGTATCTTAAAATCATCAAAGAATTATCAGCAAAAGACACAACGAAACCATAATACCTTGGAAGCTATTTCAACGCCCCGCATTAAAATTTGTTGTATCAGCAGTCTCGACGAGGCCCGATCGGCCATTCGTGCCGGCGCGTCAGCGTTGGGATTGGTTTCGTCCATGCCGAGCGGCCCGGGCGTGATCCCGGATGAACGCATTGCAGAGATTGCCGCAGCGGTTCCTCCGCCCATCGCAACATTTTTGCTGACAAGCCAACAAACTTCTGCGGATATAATTCAGCAACAACGTATTCTGCGGACGAGCACCATTCAAATTTGCGACCGGATCGATAAGGGATCGTATCAGGAAGTGCGGAAGGCGCTCCCGGGCATCAAGCTTGTTCAAGTGGTGCATGTCAATGGCGACGATGCCATTGATGAAGCGGTTGCCGCGGCGGCGTTCGTCGACGCGATTTTACTCGACAGCGGCAATCAGAATCTGGCGGTGAAAGAACTCGGCGGCACCGGACGACGGCATGACTGGCGCATCAGCCGCACGATCCGCGAACGACTGACGATACCGATGTTCCTCGCCGGAGGACTGAA
>JAIBAF010000095.1 GCA_019695335.1 bacterium | reverse complement strand
CATCACTGCAGCGACCTGTGTGATACCCATCGCACTCATGCGCGCATTATTATAAAAAATCCTGCCGAAGTGATTTTCATCGGGAAAAACCTGATCCTGTAAAGGAAGAAAAACGCCAGCCGAATCAACCAGATAAATGATCGGCAGATTATTTTTCATCGCAATTTCCTGACCGCGCAGCGTTTTTTTAACCGTCATCTCGAAATGCGCACCCGCTTTGACGGTGGCATCGTGCGCCACAATCACAGTTTCCTTACCTTGAACCAGACCGACTCCGGAAACGCATGCCGCCGAAGGACAACCTCCGAACTCTTCATACATGCCATACGCAGCAAAAAGCCCCAATTCCAAAAAATAGGTACCCGGATCGATCAATTTGGCAATGCGCTCACGAGCCGTCAGGCGGTTTTTATCATGCTGGCGGTCTATGTTTTTTTGTCCGCCGCCTAATTTGATCTTCTCTTCGTCATTTTTAAAATCAGCAATCAGCTTTTCCATGAAAGCCGAATTTTTTTTATATTTCTCCTGATTCCATTTTGCGGCCGATGTTCCAATTACTGCCATTCCTTATACTCTCCTTGAAAATTTAAACAGAATTTTACTTCAACATTGAAGAAATATCCATCATCCAAATATCCGTATTATGACCGGCTTGAAAGACAACATACTTTCCATCCGGAGACCACTGTCCATTGCGCTCTTGATTAGTATTGTCTTTGGTCAATGTACGGGAAGTTTTTTCACCGCCGCTTACTGAAAGCAGCCACACGTCTGCATCGTCGTACCACGAACGTGTGAAGAGCAGGCGTTTACCGTCTGGAGAAACCAGCGGGTCAGCATCCCAACCGTAAGGCAGTTTATCCCGCGTTACGGGCAATGGTATCCCGCCATCGGCCGGCATACGCCAAATACTCCAACGTTTAGCCCAATTGGCCTGAAACAGAATCGCCTGATCATCCATTGAAAACGATGGCGCTAATTCAACTCGTTCATCAACCGTCATGCGTGTTTCTTTTTTGGAAGTCAATTCCATTTTCCATATATCCGGATTTCCGGAACGATCGGAGACATAAACCATCCACTGTGCATTACCAGAAAACCTTGCTTGGTGTGCTGCAACCGGATCATCGGTCAAACGTTCGGGTTGTGCGTCTTCTGAACGATTCATTATCCAAATATTTTTTTTGCCGCCTTTATCAGAAGTAAACAACAACTTTGTTCCATCCTGAGAAATGTCGGGGCTCGAACAGTTGCCAAAATCAGCCAGCAGCGGTTCCCGCTTTCCTGTTTCCAGATTTAATTCCATTAAAACCTGTTTTCCGTTCCATGACGAACTGTAAATAACGCACTTTCCATCCCGCGAATACACCGGTGATTCCTGCTCGCCTCTATCTGCCACAAGAACCGAATCGCGCTGGGTTTCCACTTCAATTTGTTTGATGTCCCATGATGGAGTTTTCTCAAAGAGAATCTTCTTACCATCGGTGCTCCAGCTTGGAAAATCATATTGAGCAAGATCTAACTTCACAGGCTTCGGATCAAATTGTTCAACTGACGATAAACAAATAACCGAAGAATCCTCGACCGTATTTACAAAAATAATCCATCGTTCATCCGGAGATAATGCGGCATGACGTACATCCATTGCCGGTTTAGAAAATGGTTCTAAACGATCTGACCAAAAATATAAACGACTGGCTGTCCCTTCACTTTTCTGTAATAAAACCCGGCCATCACTGATCGGAATAGGGTTCTCGATTTCCAAACTATCGGTATAGAGAATTTGAACGTCCGAAAAATTTTTATGACTTACTTTACACAAATTCCATCGCAACGAATCCTTCATCACAAAATAAATCCAATTACCATCTTTCGACCAGCGTGGACTATATTCATCTTCAGTTTCAGTTTTGGTAAGTTGTACCAATTGCGATTCCTGATCGATAAGCCATAAATCTCTCTGGCCATTAATCAATGAAGAAAACACCAACCGTTCATTATTCGGTGAAAAATCCGGATGTTCGTCCACGCCTTCATTGTAAGTAAGAGGGGTGCGCGTTTGTTCCCCTACGTCATAAATCCAGATATGCCGGTCGCCCGACTGCGTCGAAACAAAAGCGATAAATTTTCCATCCGGCGACATTCGCGGCTGACCGTCGTAACAGGCTAACGTCGTTATCGGTTCAGGTTTTGACTCCGGCACACGGCAGGATGCCAAACAAATAACCAGTAAAATCAGAAAAGTTTTCATCGAGTCGATGGGTATGATTGAGTAATTCGGTGAGACATATATAAGAAACATGCGGTGAAAATACAATTAAAAACAAGAATACGATCGTCAGAATTATCCGTTAAATTTGAACATCCAATGACATCGCAACCCTGCGCAATTTATTACCATTCACAGCGCTTCCACCCGATCCGATTTGTGACACGCCGTCTTTGTACATTTCCCAGTATTTGATCGACACATCAGCCGACTTGGCCCAACGATATTTGATCAACAAATACCATCGTTTTCCTTTTTCATACAGCGCGGTATTCGTAAAACTTCCTTCGACGTCATTTTCATATTCATAAATAGCCGTTTGGAAATTATCCGTATCAAAAAAGGATAACCGGCCATAAATAGTTAGATTTTTTCTGGGTTGAATTTTAATGTCCTGTTGAAATAAGATGCCCTGATCATGCCGGTTTGCAAGATCATACCACGCCTGTTCAACTCTTGATTTCAATTGTATTTCAGGAACCACACGATAAGCTAATTGATAACGAATTCTCCGGGTATTACTTTTTCCGATCACAGTAATATCGCGGCCAAGAATATCTTGCGACGTGTAGGCTTCATCTTTCGTTTCATTTTTATAACGAAGCGTGATGACAGTTTGCTTCGTAAGTTTGTGTTCGGCTTCCGCGAAAAAATCGTTGCCTCGCACCGGCTTCGGTACATTGTAACTCCGCCACGGATAACGGAAAAGGTCATAATACGCACTGACGCTTGTTCCACGAGCAACCTGCGCTTTGATGCCCGTATAAATACCTTCTTCGTTTTGCGTATTACCGTTTTGCTCTCCGAACGCATAACCTCGCACGCTGTGAAAATTCTTAGCATAATTTCTGTAGAATACGATCATTTCAATTTTATGCCAGGATGTGATCCAACCGGCGTTATAAGCCGACGCTCCGTCGCGATCACGCGCTAGTTCTCCGAAAATATTAAAACGGTTCCAGATAACGTCAGCATAAATGCTGGTCACGCCGTGTACTTTGCCGGTTAAATCATAGCGGCTCCGTACCGGATCCGTCACGACAAAATCACGGTCATACCAAGTAGTGTAATGCACTGCTCCAAAACGGGAAGCATTCAATTCCGTTTGCACATTTACGCCAGCAATTTTTTCACGCAGAAAATCTTGTTTGGCTTTTTCAGAGCTGTCACGGTGGAACCCATCTGTCAGAATGCTATTGACACTTCCATCGTCATTAAATGATGCGTCAAAATTGGCTTGAGACGCAAATACGGTTAAAGCCGTATTCTTAAATTTTTCAAATTGAACGGCACCGCCAAAATAAGCCGAGTTTTCAGTGGCATAGTTGTAACTTCGTATACCATTCCCGCGGCGTTTGACGGCATCAACCGTTTCGCTTCCCTTTGATAATCCTGAAGCGCTCCACAGCGCAATACCTTGCCCGAATTCGAGTTGATAATTGCCAACAATCATTTTCCGGATCAATGAAAAGCGGTTGAATTCGACAAATCCGACGCGATGATCCGCCCAATTAGTCTCGCCGGCATCTTTTTCAATGACCCCGCCGCCACGAATGGTCGACGATGCCGATGAATTAGGCTTAAATTCCACATTCAGCCGGTTGTATAACTGATAATTATTACCGTCAAACTCCCCCTCTTTTACATCGCGCGACGGATCAAGCGAGTGTTTGGTTCTTTGGCGGTAAGATATCTCATACGGTTTAATTAAATTTTCCGGATTGACCGTTAAGAAATCTTTGATCGCGACAAACGTTTCTCGCGTCATATCGGATACTTTTAACAGTTCTCGAACAGTTTTAAATCGTTGGCGTTGGCGATAATTCAGGATGTTTTGAATCACTATTGAAGATAATTCGGGGATATTTTCAAAATCGGATCGCGAAGCAGCATTGATATCCAGAGGATGTTCGAGATAATATTCGAGAATTTCGGAGATGGTCGACGCATCGGACGATTCGGTATAATTGTCCAACAACCGCTCTTGCGAGGATTCGTTCTCATCTAAATCCAGCGAATCTGCGTCCTGAGCCCAGGATAGACCGGTTATAAAAAAAACAAAACAATATAAATAGCGGGAACCGTTCATGAATATTTATTGAATTTTTCGAATGGCCTGGCGTTGCAAGTGAATCGATGCTGAGACGGCGTGCGTCACGCCTAAATCTTCATGTGTATATAAAGCATAATCGATCACGCCAATTCCAAAGTCAAAACCAAGTCCTGCGGAAAAAGAGGATGGTTTTGACGCAACGCCAACGCGAAGAAATAATTTTCGGATTAATTCATATTCCGCACCGACGCGAATATCGGTATCATAGCGTACGTCTTTATAGAGGTCGGCATTAATCGTCAAAGGCTCAAACATATTCACGCTGACACCGAGAGCCATCACTTGGGCCAATTCATCGTGCGCAATTACAGGCTGATTAATATTTCGTGAAGTAAAACCAACCGTTACATACGGATGAATTTTAAAAAGTAATCCGGCGTCAAATCCAATCGTTCCGGCGGAACCGCCGTCTTTAATGGCAACATGGTAATAATTGGCTTCAATTCCGTAAACGAATTTTTCACGAAATCCCCCGCTATAAGCTAATCCAAAAGTCGATTCACGGTAGAGATCGAAGCCATACGATTCGAAGCTGGCCGCGCCGTTGCCCCAACTCATCGGATATGTCACATTAAACGTGGTGGTAGCCAAGTCGCGAAGATTGAACGGCGCTGAATAAAATGCCTGAACTTGCGGATTGGTCAATTGCCAAAGCCCTGCAGGATTGTAATAAAAAGCGTCATTCGTATTGGCCAGCGCTACATAAGCGCCGCCCATTCCCAATGCTCGGGCGCCTTTTTTTGTATCGGAGGCCTGAAGCGAATAAGCCCACAACAATAAAAATAAAAACCAAAATAAGCTACGGTTCATGAGTGATGTGCCGATATGAAGTGTCAGGAAAACCATTGTCAAAATAATAAATCAACAGCAACGATGCAAATACGAATTTGTAAATACATCGCTTGCCACAAACGATAATTTTACTTACTTTGAAAAAATTAAAATAAGCCCACTATGTTTCCATATCAATTCGCTTTGATCACAGGCGCATCAAGCGGAATCGGCGAAGCTCTGGCGCATGAATTGGCTCGTCACAAAGTTGCGCAGGTGCTTGTCGCCCGTTCGCAAGATAAACTGGAAGCGCTTGCCGCACACATCCAGGCGCAGGACGTTAGGGCGCTTGTCATACCATTGGATCTGACTCAACCTGATTCCAACGACATCCTGGCTGCCGAACTTAAAAAAAATGATATCGCCATCGATTTGCTTATTAATAACGCCGGATTCGGATCCTATGGTTTTTTTCATCAATCTATTCTCCACAAAGAATGTGAGATGATTGACTTGAATATCCAATCGCTGGTTCGGTTGACTCGACAGTTTTTACCCGGCATGGTAGAACGCGATCACGGTTGTATTGTGAATATATCATCCACCGCGAGCTTTCAGCCTGTGCCGTTCATGGCAACGTACGCGGCCACTAAAGCTTTTGTCACCAGTTTTTCACTCGCCATTGCATCCGAACTTAAAGACACCGACATTCGCGTTATCGCTTCCTGTCCGGGTCGTACCAAAACTAATTTCCAGGTTATTGCTGGAAGCAACCGCGTTCGTATCCGTTCGCGCTCGGCCAAAGCCGATGATGTCGCACGTGTTACGGTTAGCGCCATTCAAAACTACAAGAAAATTGCCATCGAAGGCTGGAATAATAAATTAATGGTTTACATGCAAAGGTTCGTACCCCGCATGATCGTTCTGGCCACCGCACGAAAAATTTTCGAACCTAAATCTCTATAAGTTCTTCCACTTAAAAAGAAGGTTTTGATATGAAAAAAACGCGCCGAGAATTTCTCAAAACCGGTGGCATGATTGTGGTCGGAAGTTTGATCACTCCTTCGATCGTTTCTGCGGAAATTATTATGCAAACTCAAACCGGCGATACATTGACCAAACATGAGTTACCGAAATTGCCGTACGCCTATGACGCGCTGGATCCGTACATCGATACGCTGACGATGGAAATCCATTACGGAAAGCACCACAAGGCTTACGTGGATAATTTGAACAACGCTATCGCGGATTTCCCAGCGATGGGCAAAGAAAGTATAGATGTTTTACTCATGAATGTCGGTTCGGCGGTTCCCGATAAAATCCGGAATGCCGTTCGCAATAACGGCGGCGGACATTATAATCACACCCTGTTCTGGAACAGTATGAAACCGGGCGGAGGTGGAGCGCCATCCGGTGTGCTGGCCGATGCGATCAAAAACACCTTCGGTTCTTTCGATGAATTTAAAACAAAATTCGCGGCCGCAGCCATGTCGCGTTTCGGTTCCGGCTGGGCCTGGCTGGTCATCAACAACGATAAACTTGAAATCGGCTCAACTCCTAATCAAGATAATCCCCTGATGGATATTGCTGATTTCAAAGGTAGACCGCTTCTGGGCCTCGATGTCTGGGAACACGCGTATTACCTGAAATACCAGAACAAACGCGCCGATTATATCAACGCATGGTGGAACGTCGTTAATTGGGAAGAAGTGAATAAACGCTTTGCGGCAAATAAGTAATGCCCCATATTTCACACTAGGACACAGAGAAAAATCAAAAACCGCTGGATGTGATTGTTGCTTCGACAATTGTTTCGATACGGATCAAACATAATATTTTCTAAATTAAACAGGATCAATTTTTTTTTATGAATCGAACCAAGCTGGACGAATCAGAAATCCAAATACAATTAAAAAGCCTGAAGGGTTGGGCTTACGTACACGGCAAACTGCATAAAGAATTCAAGTTCAATGACTTTGTAAGCGCTTTCGGCTTCATGACAAGCGCGGCTTTACATGCGGAATCCATGAACCATCACCCGGATTGGTCGAACGTATACAACCGTGTAACCGTTGGCTTGAATACGCACGATGTCGGCGGCATTACCGAGTTTGATTTTGCGCTCGCTCGTAAAATGGACGCGCTGTTATAGCCAAAAAGCACTTGCAATCACGATGAAATATTTATAAAATTTGAAGTCGCATCCCTATTTCCTTCCTTACAAGACCAAATTCAAAAAGGCATCCTTCTGATGAGTTCTGAGCCGTTATTTGCCGCTACCAATAATCGTCGAAAAAATTATGAGCTTCGTGCTCTTGTTGATTTTTTGAGTACACTGGATGTTTATTCCGGGCGTTCTGTCTGGGATTGCATTGCCGAAACTCACTTTCTCATGCTAAGCATCCTGCGAGAGAGTAAAGATCTTTCGGTCTCACAGCAACTTTTGAATACGTTCGAAACCAACCGCCGCGTCATTGAAGACATCTATAATCCTAACGCAAAAAAATCGAAACAGCTTGCACTCGCGTTATCCTCGTATTTTACTAAATTACTCGCGCTTAAAAATCGTTTCATCAAAAAGAACGCACCTGCCGTTGCAGAACACCCCGATATTGTCCGCAATAAAGTAGACGAATTTCTTCGTGAATACGTGGTTAAATTGATCAAGGATCAGCGAGTGGTTTTCCTGATGCTGCTGACGATTGTTTTTCGAAAAATCAAAAACCTTCCGACCAAAGACTTCTGCGATAAAGCAGTTATTTTATCCAATATTCTGAAAGCCAATGAACTCCGCCCGGACAAGGCCCTGACTATTTTGATTTACAATTTGTGTCAGGCTTCCGTCGATGCCCTCGAAGCGACGGATTACGCCCATGGCAGTCTGTATTGTGAGCGAGCGGTCGAAGTATTTAAATTGATCGGGGATGGTTCTAGAGTCAAAGAGGCTATTCGCGCACAAATCGAAGAGGCGCTGCGCATTACGACCGAGCGATTGGTCAATCGTATCCAGGAAAAAGAAGAAACTGAACAAATTACAATCATTGAAGACGTTGTCGCGAAATTGTCCAATATCGATCTGATCGCCTATTTATTGCCGCAGCTTGTATTTTTTCTCATCCGCGCTCAAAAATACGAAGAATGCCTCGGCTACCTCGACAGAATTTTAAAAGCCGAAAATCTCAGCAAAGATTTCCTGAATTATCAGACAGCCATTACGATTGGCCACGAATGGTGCGACTCACTTCTCAAAGCTGAACGTTATTCGCGGGGTAAAGTAAGTTTCAGCTTTGTACAAAATCAAAAAGACAATGTTGAACGCGTGTTTGAATTGTCCAAAACAATTACGGTACCACCTCTTGAAGACGAAACGTTCTATAATATAGAAATCGAAAAACTGGCCGTCACGTTCAGCCATTTAGGAACGTTGTATTTTCTCACCGGCAGCGTCGAGAAAGCAGCCGAAGCCTACGAACATAGCTTTGGCACGATTTTGCTTAAACGTTGTTCACGTAACCGCGATTCGGTAGACGAGATTCTCGACCGTTATAAAGACACGCTTCACCACCCTCTTAACAGTGCGCCAATGGAAGCCCATCCGTTGATCGGGCTTTATGCTTCTCAAAAAGGCTACGAGTTCCTTTTAGAATCTCAACTCAAAAAATATGAACGCGACGGAGTGACGTTTAATCGTGATGAACAGAATTTCTCTACGCTCGATAACCCTCAAAAAGAAATGATCGCCGATCTGATGGACGCGACAGCTAACAAACTAAAATACAAGTTTCAGGAACCTTACCTGTCTTACAAATCCTTTATCGAACAAAAATATTCGGATCTTAAAAACCGCATGAGAATTTAGCTTCTCACATTCGATAGAGCATCCAATAGACCACTACCCCACTCACCGAAACAAACATCCACACAGGCCATACCCAATGCACAAGTTTCCTGTGTTTATCATAATTATTATGAAAAGCATGCCATACGGCTACGATAATAAATGGCGTCATGACCATGG
>JAIBAF010000094.1 GCA_019695335.1 bacterium | reverse complement strand
TTGCCGAAAACCTGAGTTTTGTTCCACCGTTTATTTTCTGGCTGATCGTGTGCCTTTGGGTGGCATCGTTTTTGTCTATCCGGATTTTCATGTTAAGCCGTAACGAAAAATGGCGCCAGTTTTTTATTGTCGAAGCTTTGATCATGGTGTTCATCACTGCCTTATTGATTTATTTTTATTTTTTCGGCGGGACAGGAAATATACGGTTAGATAAGTCGCTTAAAAATTTGCTGCAGGTGATTGCTATTCTTCCGACAGGCGCATTGGTGTATTTGATGTTCAAATATCCATTTTATTCAATTGTTGCGCGTCAACGTTTGATCGTGACAATTATTGCCGGCGCATTTTTTACCATGTATATTATTTTTTCCCGTTATCTTAAACGCTGGGCAGAAGACAATCCTCATCTGAATGCCGATGCCATTGCGATTGTGTTTGTTGCGCTACTCCTAATTGTATATGAGCCGGTTAAATACCTGTTACGCAGGATTGCCGGACATTTCGCATTGGGACAGCGGTACGCCTATCAAACCGTAATCCGACAACTGACTGAAAAAATTGCGAGCGCTCCGAATTATACCGAGTTGGCTCGCATTGTACGAACAGCAATCCAGGAATCCATGCTGGTCGACGAAACGGCAATATTCCATCTCAGTAAAAAAATGACCGGTGAAACCAGCGAATATCAAATCGTTCAGAAATTCGGTGACATCAAAGAGTTTAATCTTAAAAAAATTATTAAGAATATTTTGCAGCGTAACGGAATTTACGATGCACGAAAAATGAATATTTTTCATCTCAAGTCTTCCGAAGTGCCGTATCAAATGTATGTCGGCATTACGCTTGAAAATGAATTGGTCGGATTGATTGCTATCGGAAAAAAAGCAACTAACGAAGATTTTTCGTACGAAGAACAGGAGTTGTTGCTGACATTGGCTAGCCAGGTGGCCATTGCCATTGAGAACATACAACTGATGCAGCGGAGAATTGAATTGGAAGCTAAAATGTTTCAAGCGGATAAATTGTCATCGATCGGGATGTTGTCCACCAGCATTGCTCATGAAGTTAAAAATCCGCTCAGTTCGATCAAAAGTATTGTTCAGTCGATGCGCGATGAAAAGTTAAAAGGACAAAAACACAGTACTGAAATTCAAGATCTGGAAATTATCAACGATGAGATCAATCGTTTGGCTAACGTCGTCGATCAGCTGCTCAAGTTTGCTAAACCGGAACCGGCCGATACGAATGTTTTCGATGTTATCAAGATCATCGACAACATACTGACTATTTTAAGGCAGGAGACGCGAAGTAAGAGCATTTCAATTTATACAAAATTTTCTCACAAACCGTTGGTGCTTAAATCACGTCATGCGGACTTGAAAGAGATTCTTTTTAACGTTATTATTAACGCCATTCAATCGATGCAAAACGGCGGTAAACTTTTACTGAACGGTAGTTATATGAATTGTACATTTGCCGATGAAGCGCGAAATCCGCGCGATACGGGTACGGTTCAGGTGTCAGAATTGCTTCGACCTGATACGATGCTAGAAGGTTATGAAGAGTGGAGAATGGAGCCATTGGTAGCAACGACCATCGATACCATCGATAAAAAAACGAACGATACTTTAACAGAAGATCAGCCCATCAATGCGATCAGGATTTCCATTACCGATACTGGACAAGGCATACCACAGGATCGGATGGAAGAAATTTTCAAACCTTTTTATACGACCAAACCGACGGGTACAGGATTAGGGCTGGCGATTGTAAAAAATAAAGTAGAGGCCTTGGGTGGCCGTGTGATATTAAAAAGCCGGGAAGGGCTGGGAACGACTTTTGAATTATATATTCCTACAGATGTGAACGGACGTGAGTAAAAAAGGTTATAATTATGAGGACGTCAAGACGGTCATTTCTTAAAATATTGGCCGGCGTTCCCGGACTAATTGCATTTCCGGGATTGTTGAGGAGTTCTTCTTTCGGTACCCTATCTGCTCCCGGAATGAAACCGCTTCGCGGCCAAATTGGAATTTACTCAGGACGTGGCGGAACGATCGCATGGTTTATTGACACCGATGCCGTCACTGTTATCGATACACAATATCCTGAATCAGCCGAAAAGTTCGTGATCGAACTTAAAACGCAGACGGCTCGCACAATCGATTTTGTTTTTAATACACACCATCATCGCGATCATACGTGGGGAAATTATATTTTAAAACCTTACGCCGATAAGTTCGTTGCGCATCAGAATGTGCCCGCTTTACAGGAAAAACAAGCGAAAGAACAAAAGGACGCGCCGCAGCAGGTATACGCCGATACGACGTTTGCCGACCAATGGCGTACAGAGATTGGCAAAGAAATTATTACAGCGCGTTATTTTGGGCCTGCGCATACGGGCGGTGATTCGGTTGTTCATTTTGAGAAAGCAAATGTCGCCCACGTTGGTGACCTGGTGTTTAATAAAGTCCTTCCTTTTATCGATTCCAACGGCGGCGGCTCCATCCGTAGCTGGATCGATGTAATTGAGAAACTCGCAAAAGCTTATTCCAATGATACATTATATATTTTCGGCCACTCCAATTCGGACGAAGGCTGCACCGGATCCGTTCAAGATGTGAAAGCGATGAGAGATTATTTGAGCGCATTACTGGAATTTGTTGAAGGCAAAATGAAAAGCGGCGAACCCAAAGAAAAAATTATTGCGTATGCGGCTATACCGAAATTTGAACACCTGATTGCACGCTGGGAAGGGGCCATGAAACAGAATTTGACAGCGGCGTTTGACGAATTAAATACCAAATAAAGTCATGAACGGAACCGAAAATAGTTTTGAAACCATCAAAGTTTTGGTAGTGGATGACGAAAAAGCCGCTCGCTACGGCATTGTCAAAGCGTTGCGGCCGGAAGGGTATCGCGTGTCCGAGGCCGAAGACGGAGTGTCGGCGCTCACAATGGTTAATAGCCATTCCTACGACGTCATCATTACGGACGTATCCATGCCGGGAATGAGCGGTATCGATCTTTTACGTAAAATGAAAGAACAAAATCTTTCCGGTTTTGTCATCGTCATTACTGCACACGGTTCGGAAAAATTAGCGGTTGAAGCAATGAAGTCCGGCGCGTTCGATTATCTGTCCAAACCGTTTGAGATTGATGAATTACGTGCCATTGTCGGACACGCGGCCAAACAGATTCTTCTCGTGCGCGAGAATGAACGGTTGAAAACCGAACTCGAAACGTCGAGAGGATTTGGCAATTTTATCGGCGAAAGTACGGCAATGAAAGCGGTATATTCGGTTGTCGAAAAAGTGAGCAAAAATAACGTGACGGTTCTGATTCGCGGTGAAAGTGGTACCGGAAAAGAATTGGTTGCGCGAACGATCCATGATCTGAGTAGCCGGAAAAGCGGGCCTTTTATTTCGATCAATTGCGCGGCTATCCCCAAGGAATTGATTGAAAGCGAATTATTCGGACACGAAAAAGGAGCGTTTACAGGAGCCATTGCTGCAAAACCGGGCAAATTTGAACTGGCCAATAACGGAACGATTTTTTTGGATGAGATCGGCGATATGTCCATCGATACGCAAGCGAAAGTATTGCGTGTTTTACAGGAAAGAAAATTCGAACGCGTCGGCGGTTCCGAGTCGATCGAAGTCAACGTGCGTATTCTGAGTGCGACGCACCGCGATTTACAAAAAGAAATTCGCGAAGGGCGTTTTCGCGAGGACTTGTTTTATCGCATCAACGTTGTTGAAATCGAGTTACCGGCGTTACGGAAACGTGACGGCGACGTGCCGCTGCTGGCGAAATATTATTTGAATTCGTTTGCCAAACGTCACAACATTGGCGTATCGCGGTTTTCCCCGGAAGTGCTGAAAATATTTATGGATTACGAATGGCCCGGTAACGTTCGCGAGTTGATCAATATCATCGAACGTTGTGTCGTGCTCAGCAGCGGTGAAGAAATTACAAAAGATCTGCTGCCGCCGGATTTGATTAAAACCAATGGTCTCGGACCCATCGGCGTTAAAGCCGTTCTGGACAATGCTGACGTAACTTTCCAGGAAGCGAAACAACGCGTTGTCAGGGCGTTTGAAAGAGAGTTTTTACTTGAGGCGATCAAATTGAATGATTGGAATATTTCGCAAACGGCAACCAAACTCGGCATGAAGCGGCAATATTTACAGCAAAAGTTGAAAGAATTGGAAATCAATCTACAGGAAATCAAAGAGGATTCTTAATGAACATCCGTCAACAATCTTCGCCGTCGTTTTCGCCTGACGCGCCGATCGGAATCTTCGATTCAGGTATTGGCGGGCTTACAGTAGCCAAAGAAGTGATGAAACAATTGCCGAATGAAAATATTATATACATCGGCGATACGGCGCGTGTGCCATACGGAACCAAATCGGACCGGACGATCAAAGCGTTTACTTTGCAAAGTTGTTTATTTTTGCTCGAACATAATGTGAAGATGATTATTATAGCGTGCAATACGTCGAGCGCCGTTGCGTTGGATTTTATTGCCAATATGTTTCGCATTCCGGTTATCGGTGTGATTCAGCCGGGATCGAATGCAGCGGCAGCACGCAGCAACAATCACCGCATCGGTGTGATCGGAACGCATACGACGGTGAACAGCCAGTCGTATAAAAAAACGATTACCGCTATCGAACCCGGCGCGGAAGTTTTTTCACAAGCATGCCCGTTATTTGTTCCGCTGGCTGAAGAAGGATGGCTGCATCACGGCGTGACCGATCAGGTTTGTGCGGAGTATCTGAAATTTTTTGGTGGTACGAATATCGATACGCTCGTGATGGGCTGTACCCATTACCCGATTTTGGCCGATTCGATTGAAAAAAGCATTCAGAAAATTATGGGACATCCCGTGACATTGATCGATTCGGGCGTTGAAACGGCTCAAGTTGCCAAAAACATTCTCAATGAGCAAAAATTGATCAACACGCATTCCAAAGCGTCACATAAATTTTATGTAACCGATTTACCGAAAAATTTTACTGCGGTCGGAGAACGTTTTCTCGGGAAAAAAATTGATTCGATTGAGATGGTAAATGTCGAATCGATGGGATTTTAATAGCGCCAACATTTCGTACTAAGTTCTTCCAATAAACATACTTTTCATGCTTCAAGATTATTTATTAGCATTCATTCCGATTTTTGTGGCAATCGATATTATCGGAATTATACCGGTGTATCTCGGTTTGACGGACGGCATTCCAGAAGTGACCAAACGCCGCATTTTACGGCAATCGGTATTGACGGCGTTTCTGGTAAGCGTACTGTTCGTCGGTGTCGGGAAAGCCGTGTTTACATTTTTGGGAATCACGATCAGCGATTTTAAAATTGCGGGCGGTATTATTTTATTTGCGCTCGCGATCAACGATTTACTTTTTTCGACGGAAGAGCGTAAGAGCCACGAGGTTTCGGAAGAGACGACGGAAATTCAGGTGCGTCATACACCGTCCATTGGAATCGTTCCGATCGGTATTCCCCTGATCGTTGGTCCGGCTCTTTTGACGACGTTGATGATTTCCGTCGACTCGTACGGCCTCGCACCGACCATTTCTTCTGTTGTAATTAATTTGTTAATTCTCTATACTGGTTTACGGTATGCGTCGATCATTCTACGCCTGACAGGCCGTAGCGGCGCTAAAGGCATCGCCAAAGTCGTGACGCTTCTGCTTGCGGCAATCGGGGTGATGATGGTCCGCACCGGCATTTCCGAAATCATTCAGCAAAGCTAAATAAACATGTTGCACGAGTTTTATAAAACCGGCGATGACGACGACAATGACATGTCCGTTCCCGAGCCTTCCGAAGAAGAGTTAGACGAACTGAAATCGCGGCTCTTTAAGCGATTGGTCGACGATCTTGCCAGCGATGACGAAAAAAGACGGTACGAAGCTCTCACGCTTGTCCCGTATTTTGAAGCCGATCCGCGTCTCATTCCGTATTTTACAGCCTTATTTTCAACCAATGATATTTCAAAAAAACGCGATGTCATTCGTGGCCTTGGCGCATGGCGTCATTCTGACGGCGTGGCCATGCTGATTAATTTTTTAACTGATACGCATAACCGGGAATTGCTTGAACAAGGATTAGAAGAAGACGTCATTCTGGCGCTGGGTGAAATTGGCGGGCTTGATGCATTGGAATTCCTGATCAATTATGCGACAGCGCGGTATGAAACTTATCGCGAACAGGAAGACGCGCTCGGCATGGCGTCGGTCGAAGGCATCACGCAAATTGCCATTCATGGCCATGATAAAGCTTTGGAATTTCTTGTGAGGAATACGGATCATCCGGCGTGGAATTTACGCGAATCATGTGCCAATGCATTTTCAGTTATTTACGGCGGTAAAGAAAAAATTCCAAAAACTGTTTATGATCTGTTAATTCGTTTATCGAAAGACGACAATAAGGACGTGCGGATTGCCGCCTACATGAGTTTAGACGCTATCGTCGGCCTCGATGATGCCAATAAAAAAATATTAAACGAAGCGCGACACAAACAAATCTTCGGCGAATAACGTAAACCATACCCATCGAACTATACATTAGAGAAGGAAAACGGCAGTGAATTTACAACTACGTCTTCAGGAAATGCGCGAAGGATTTCATCCGACGTTCTGGGTTGCCAACGGGATGGAGCTTTTCGAGCGTCTGGCTTACTACGGGCAGGCAACGGTATTGAGCATTTTTCTCAGGGATCATTTGAAATTTTCAGAAGTGGAAGCCGGGCAGCTTTCTTCTATTTTTGGGGGTTTACTTTGGTTATTTCCGATTTTAGCCGGAACCCTCGCCGATAAGTACGGCTTTAAACGCGCATTTACTGTGGCTTTTTCCGGATTGGCCATCGGCTATTTTCTGATTGGATCAACCGGAATGCCGGCTTTTGCGGGCGTATATGAAGGTATGCCTCTCTTTGGAGTATTGACGGTTATTTTAATTTTTACGGCGATGGGCGGTGCGTTTATCAAACCGGCGGTGCTCGGTACAATCGCCGTGACGACGAAACACAATGTTCGTTCATTAGGATATGCGTTGTATTACTGGTTAGTGAATATCGGTGGTGCAACGGGTCCGGTGATTGCATTTTTAATTCGTGATACATTTGGGTTCGGTATTTCGTTTGTATACGTTGTGTCGGCCATCAGTTGTACGCTGATGCTGTTCGTCAATTTGATTTTTTACAAAAACGCCGACGGTGCAGCGGAAGTGACCGAATCGCTCGGTAAAAAAATGCAAAACCTGGTCGTGGTACTCGGCAACTTCAAATTTATTATTTTCCTTCTTATTTTTTCGCTGTATTGGATCATGTTCTGGCAGATATTCATCATCGTTCCGTTTTATGTTACCGATTATATCAGTAAAGATGCACCGTTTGAATTAATTCAATCAGCCGATGCGTGGGGTATCATTGTATTGCAGTTGATTATCAATCGGCTGACGAAAAATCTTTCCCCACAAACGGCGATGGTGGCCGGTTTCGGCGTATCCAGTTTATGCTGGTTGGTCATCGCCCTGCATCCGACCGTGTGGACGATCGTTGCCGGTTTGTTTGTGTTTGCGATTGGCGAAACGACGCAGGCTCCCCGCTACTACGAATACATTGCTGATATCGCACCGAAAGGTCAACAAGGATTATTTCAAGGGTACGGGTTTTTACCGATCGCGATTGCATGGGGCGTCGGAGGAACTTTCGGCGGATGGCTGTATCAGACGTTTGCCAATGAAATGCATCAACCGGGTTTGATCTGGTACGCGTTATTCGGAGTCGGCATTGCTGCGACGATATTAATGTTTTTGTATAACTTGATTGTACATCGAAAGTCAACAGCATCCTGATGAAAATTTCGTATTGTAAATGGAAGTATTATTTTACAATAAGCTCGTGGATTGTTTTTAGTGTTTTCAATGCCCAGAAAGTTTTTACTCAATCGGTTATTCGTTTTACAGATTCCACGATCGTAAAAGACAGTCTTCTTTTTACAAATATCCCTCGGGATTCCTTTGTAACCGATACTATTCCCTTCGATTCACTCTATGAAGCGACGACCGTTCAGCAATTTCTACGAACGTCCGGCGCTTTTTTTTCGCCCGCCGACAGTTTATTTCTCCGGATTTTTAGTCATGATGATTTGATGAAATACTATCACGGTGATTTTGCCGATTTGCTGTGGAATATTGCCGGGTTTTATATTCACGATCTCGGCAGTTATGGAAAACCGATCAGCGCGTCCATGAATGGTTTGTCCAATCGGCACATTTTAGTGATGATGGATGGCGTTCCTTTAAACGAAGCCGACATCGGATGGGCCAATCTGAACGCGGTCACGCTGGAGAATATCGATCGGATTGAGTTCTTTCGCGGTAACGCGTCAGCTTTGCATGGAGAGGCGGCGTCCGGAGGATATATCAATATCATCAAACGTGATTTTGAACCGGAGAAACCGCTGACGTCGATGAAATTCCGTTCTGCGTTCAGCAGTTTCGAAGACATCGGCATTTTTTTCGGACGCGATCTTGGCAGCCACATTCGCATCAGCGGCGGCGGTTCGAGCAAACAAACGCCGGGCGAGCAGGTGATCCAGGGATTTCTTGGAGGATTTCAACGGAACATTCAAAGTACGCGTTACACCGGACGTTCATTGTTTTTCAATGCGGACGTTTATTTTCAACGGAACTGGAGTTTTAATTTTTACACACAAGGCAACAAGGATAAATATGACGCGTACGGCCGCAACCGGTATGGCGATCTGAAAGCGTTCGATTTTGTCAATATCGAAGGTTTCAGAAAAGACGAAAGAGTCGATTATCATTTCGGTTTGACCCGCCGTGACGAAACATCGTGGCTGCAAAGTAAATTGTATTTTGCCAATATCGACCGTCAATTCGATAATTTTTCTACAGAAATCATACCCGCACAATACTCTGTACACAGCGTTGGCGCCGATGTGCGCTATTCACACCGGATAGGGCACAATATATTGCAGGGCGGTGCGACCTATGACCGGCAAACCTTGAATCAAATTGAAACGCAGCATGCGGACTATTCGCGGTATGCGTTTTTTCTAAGCGATCAATGGACGATTGGAAATTTAATCGTTCAGCCGTCCGCGCGCTGGCAACATCATTCCGTTTTTAATTCGACGGTTGCGATGAATTTCAATTCGGCATTCCGTCTTAATCCACAGGTGCATTTTACGATCAATGCAGGTTATACGGAAGTAACGCCATCGCTGATCGATGAAGTAATGACCGGTCATGAAGA
>JAIBAF010000093.1 GCA_019695335.1 bacterium | reverse complement strand
CTTTAGAAAAACAGGTGCACCATCTTCTCGAAGGCGAAACCGATTTGATCGCGAATGCCGCTAATTTTTCTTCATTGCTATTTTATGCTTTGCCGGATTTAAATTGGGTTGGGTTTTATTTTTATCGGAACGGCGAGTTGATCGTTGGGCCTTTTCAAGGAAGACCTGCTTGTGTGCATATCCCGGTGGGCAAAGGCGTTTGTGGAGCTGCCGCAGAAAAACGCACAACTGTGTTGGTTAAAAATGTTCATGAATTTCCCGGCCATATCGCATGCGACAGCGCATCCAATTCAGAAATTGTTATTCCACTCATGAAACAGGGTGAGTTTATCGGCGTGCTGGATATGGACAGCCCTGTGCTTGCCCGTTTTGATGAAAGCGATCAAAAAGGCCTGGAAAAGCTTGCTCATCTTTTTCTTGAAATGACGGATTATTCACCGATTTTATAAACACAATTATCAAACATTACGATAGCAGAGGAACGGTCATGTACAAAAAACTTTTACTTTTAAGTATCGGTTTTTTTCAATGTTTATTTGCGCAAAACGACGGCAAAAAATGGGACGTTGAAAATCCGGGATATGAATTGAATGAAATTAATTTTACCACGAACGAAGGTACGTGGATGAATCTCGATGTCAGTCCTGATGGAAAAGATATCGTTTTCGATATGCTTGGCGATATTTATATCATGCCGATTTCCGGTGGCGAAGCAAAATTGTTACGAGGCGGTTTGTCATTTGAAGTGCAGCCGCGCTTCAGCCCGGATGGAAGAAAAATTTCCTTTACCAGTGATCGCAGCGGCGCCGATAATATCTGGATCATGGATCGCGACGGTTCGAATGCCAGGCAAGTTACCAAAGAAGATTTTCGTTTGCTCAATAATGCCGTATGGACGCCGGACGGACAATATCTTGTTGCGCGTAAACACTTCACCAGTACCCGTTCGGCCGGCGCCGGTGAAATGTGGATGTATCACATCAGCGGAGGGCAGGGAATTCAACTGATCAAACGTAAGAACGATCAACAAGATGCAGGCGAGCCGGTTATTTCTCCCGATGGCCGATATTTGTATTTTTCCGAAGACATGTATCCCGGAGGAACTTTTCAATACAACAAAGATCCTAACAATCAAATCTACGTGATTCGCCGGTATGATTTTCAAAAAGGCGAATTAACAACATTTATTTCCGGGCCTGGCGGTGCCGCGCGCCCTCAAATTTCCCGCGACGGAAAAAAAATAGCGTTTATTCGCCGTGTGCGTGAAAAAACGGTGTTGTATATTCACGATATTAAAACCGGTGAAGAATGGCCGGTGTTGGATCAATTGTCCAAAGATCAGCAGGAAGCGTGGGCTATTTTTGGCGTGTATGCGAATTATAACTGGACGCCGGATAATCAGTCGATCATTATTTGGGCGCAAGGCAAAATCTGGAAAGTAGACGTCGAGAAATCGAAAGCATCCGAAATTCCGTTTACGGTGAACGTGAAACAAAAAATCACCGATGCCGTCCGTTATCAACAAAACGTTGCGCCGGACGAATTTACTGTCAAAGTTATTCGCGGCGCTGTGACGTCTCCTGATGGCAAAACTCTGGTCTTTAACGCGGTTGGTTATTTATGGAAAAAAGAATTACCTGAAGGTGCGCCTGTTCGCCTGACGAATAGCAATGATTTTGAATTTGAACCTTCTTTTTCCAAGGATGGCAATGAAATTGTCTACGTTACGTGGAATGATACGGCCATGGGCGCTATGTATTCATTGAACATGAAAAGCTCTAAATCAAAGCCTGTGAAATTGACTGCAGAAAAAGGTATTTATCGTACACCTCAATTTTCTGCCGACGGCACGAAAATCGTTTATCAAAAAGAAGAAGGCAATGATCATCAAGGGTTTGCTTTTTGTACCGATCCGGGTTTGTACTGGATGCCGTCAAAAGGCGGAACATCAACTTTCATTTCTGCCGAAGGAGAATTTCCCAAATTCAGCGCCGACGACAAACGCGTATTTTATCAGACTGGTGGATATCTTTTCGGCGATATCAAGAAAGCTTTCAAAAGCGTCGATCTGAACGGTCAGGACGTACGCACCCATTTTACTTCAAAATATACAAATCAATTTGTTCCAAGTCCTGACAATAAATGGATAGCTTTTAACGAACTGTTTAAAGTTTACATCGCCGCGATGCCTCAAACCGGAACGGCGGTGGAAATTGAAGGCGGCACAAAGTCCTTCCCTGTGAGTCAAGTCAGCCGCGATGCGGGAATTAATATCCATTGGTCGGCGGATGGTAAAAAACTGCATTGGACGCTGGGCGATGAATATTTCACGACTGAATTGAAAGACCGTTTTACTTTTGTTGACGGCGCAGCGGATACAACTCGGCCGATGGACACCACGGGGATCAAAATTAATTTGGTTTTGAAAACAGATAAACCCAAGGGGATGCTGGCTCTTAAAGGAGCGCGAATTATAACTATGAAAGGCGATGAAGTGATCGAAGACGGCGTCGTGATCGTCGATGGCAATCGCATCACGGCTGTTGGAAAAGCAGATCAGGTGGAAATTCCAAAAAATGCCAAGATCATCGATGTCAGCGGCAAAACAATTATGCCGGGTATTATCGACGCCCATGCGCACGTTGGCAATTTCCGGTACGGGCTCAGCCCGCAGAAACAATGGCAATATTATGCCAATCTCGCTTATGGCGTAACGACTTCACACGATCCATCGTCGAATACGGAAATGATTTTCTCTCAGTCGGAAATGGTCAAAGCAGGAACGATGGTTGGCCCGCGCATTTTTTCAACCGGAATTATCTTGTACGGCGCCGATGGTGATTTCAAAGCCGTGATTAATTCGCTCGACGATGCCCGTTCAGCCGTGCGACGTACCAAAGCTTTCGGCGCGTTTTCGGTTAAAAGTTATAACCAACCGCGTCGCGAGCAGCGGCAACAAATTATCCGTGCGGCAAAAGAATTGGAAATGATGGTCGTGCCGGAAGGCGGTTCGCATTTCTTCCATAACATTTCGATGATTCTGGATGGCCATACAGGTATCGAACACAATATTCCCGTCGCGCCGCTTTACAATGACGTCATTCAGTTGTGGTCGAAAACCAAAGTAGGTTATACACCGACTTTGATCGTGAGCTACGGCGCCGTGAGCGGTGAATACTACTGGTATCAACACAGCAATGTCTGGGAAAAAGACCGTTTGTTACGTTTTACTCCGCGTGCCATCATCGACGCGCGTTCGCGCCATCGCACCATGATCCCCGAAGGCGAATACACCAATGGGCATATCTTAGTGTCTCAATCTTGTAAAAAGCTTGCCGATGCAGGAGTAAAAATTAATCTCGGCGCTCACGGACAATTGCAAGGTCTCGGTGTGCATTGGGAATTATGGATGCTGGCGCAAGGCGGTTTAAGTGCCATGCAAACACTCCATGCCGCAACAATTAACGGCGCTCAATATCTTGGATTGGACAAAGACCTTGGTTCAATAGAAAAGGGCAAATTAGCCGATATGATTATCTTAGATAAAAATCCGTTAGACGATATTCATAACTCTGAGACTGTCCATTATACAATGATCAACGGTCATTTATACGATACTGAGACGTTGAATGAAATCGGAAATTATGACATCAAGCGCTCTAAGTTTTATTGGGAGAATAATAAATATAATGCATCATTTCCGTGGCATGAACACACTCAAAGCTTCATGAATAATGAATGCGGTTGCTTTGGAGGTCATTAATCAAAGGGTGAGTATGAAACTATTCATTTTCATCATTGGAATTAGCCTGACTGCATCAATTTATGGACAGTCAAAAAAAATGACTCTGGACGAACTCAAAGCGCTCGGTCGCGATTCATTGATCGCCATCGCTGCGGCGCGTGCTAAGAATAGTTATCCTGATTTCAAAACTGATTTATTTGACCGGATTCGTGTCAAAATCAGCCGGGGCTCGTTATGGGTTATCTTTGATAATGCCATTCAATTTGTTCCTCGTAAAAGCGCCTTCATTTACGACATGAGCGTCAATCTGACGGAAAACTCGCTTGGTACCGGTCCGATCGAAAACGATAAAGAATTAAAAGATTTCGAAGAGTATCAATTTTTCAAACCGACAAAAAATGCACGCAAAGCGATAGAATTTGTTTTGAATGCCATTAACAATGACAATGAAATCGGCGACATTCCAGACGGGAAACTACCGGATGATACTCAAATGACGATCATTGAAAAGTCCGATTATTATGCGATCGAAGTCGATTCCTATAGCACCGTGTCGCATTACAAAATCAAAAAAGGGAGTGGAAAAATCTACGATGCTTCGCATAAGCACTATGCACGGGATTGGGATGAGAAGGCGGAGGAAGAAGTGATCAAGTAGAATAACTGGCTCTATTATGGTGACAAACTAACTTCAAAGCCAACATCTCCCGATGTTGTCAATGAAACAAGATTTGATCCATCGGAATTCACTATAAATAAATTGTAGCTACGGCTTGCATAAATTGTTAATCCAATTGATTGGCCATCAGAGCTGATTGAGGATCCACCGCAACCACTCATAAAAGTGAAGAGTTCTGTATCACCAGAGCCATCTCCATTAATTCTCCTAAACGTTAATGATGCATAACTGTTTTTGTAAAAAATTTGATCAGTTGAAGAACTCCAAATAAGTCCTGACTTTAGCCCTTGTATTAAATTCAAATTTATTTTAGACTTATCTAATGGTTCCACTCTATATAAAGTATCGAGAGTAGAATAAAAAATTGCTGAAGATGTCCATAAAAAATCATCTATGAACTGACTTTTGACAATTGTATCAATTTGAGCATTTTCTAAATTTGTCACAATTAAGTATGTGATGCTCGAATGGTTCTCTGATCCTCGTAATATTGATATAATACTTTTTTCATCGCTTGACCATTTTGCTTGGTTTGGATCACCCATCACATGGGTTCTATATGTAAATGATGAATCTGAAACAAACAATGAATCGTGATTAGCAAAAAGAATATGCCACGTGGTAGTATTAAAACCATGAAGGATCTGGAATTCTGATTTATGAATACGAACATTATTTCCATTAAAATTATTGGACCATAGCGTATCATTTTGTATGAAGAAAACTCGATTTCCATCTGGTGTCCAGATAGGATAACGAGCTGCAGCGTTGTTTCTTGAACTAAGCTGAATTCGTTGAGTTCCATTATCTTTGATTACAAAAACTTGAAAATATCCATTTACTAATTCTGTGAACGCAATTCGTTGTATAGGTACATTGTTGTTACCATTTTTTTCTGATTCACCGTTTGTGCAAGCAACAAAGGAGACCATAAAGAAGTACAAAAGAAATCTACTCATTGATGACCTTCAAATAAACTAATGATAATTTAATCTTAACAGTTTTAAGGAATTGTATGTAAGAAATCGCATAGAGCGAATACACAATATATAAATATAAAGCAGATTTCTTATAAAAACAAATTAACAATTTGTACTTATATACTTATAGTATTGGTGATAGTAAACTGAAATACAATTCAATCATAAACAGTCTACGGTGAATGATATATTAACAAAAGTCCTCGAGATCATTGTTTGGGTCGGCGCTCTTCAGAGTTTATTCCTTGCGGTTTATGTGCTGACCGTCAAAAATGAACGCCACAGAGATTCCATTTTGCCGGCCATGCTTTTTATTGTTCTCAGCCTGAGAGTTGCTAAATCAGCGCTGTGGGCGTATTGGGACGCTACGCCGTTATGGGTTCTCAATTTAGGTTTTGCCGCACATGCCTGTATCGGACCTCTGTTTTTTCTGTACGTTTTTGCGTTGTCACGCCCCGAGCGGCAGCTTAATTGGCTGGCATGGACGCATTTCATCCCTGCCGCGTTGATACTTGCCGGCATTCAGAAATTAACGTTATCTGAATTCTGGTATGCCGGATGGTACACGGCATTGCTGATTCAAAACATTATGTATGTTATTGCCGGTTTTATCATCATCTGGCAATATCGGAGAGATCAGGCATTTCCGTTTAGTTGGCTTATCCGGCTGCAGATTGGTATTACTTTATTTAGTTTGTCGTATTTTTCCAATTTTATTTTTGGACTGACATCGTATCTTGCCGGGCCCGTGTTATATGCCGGAAGCGTGTACGTCATTACATTTTATGCCCTTCGTCAACGCCCTGTCTTTCTGAATCTGCCGGCAGCAAAATATAAAAATCTAAATATTACCGAGTCTATGGCAAAAGCGTATTGTGATCGCCTCACAGCAATCATGCAATCGCAAAAACCTTATTTCGATTCAGCATTCAATTTGCCGCGTTTATCCGAATTGTCTTCGCTTCCCAGCCATGTTATTTCTTATAGTTTGAATACGATATTGAAACAAAACTTTACTGAATTTGTGAATGCGTTCAGAATCAAAGAAGCGCAATCGCTATTGGTCGATCCGAAATCTCAGAGCGATAAAATTGTCAGCATTGCATACGACTGCGGATTTAATTCGTTATCTTCGTTTAATACTGCTTTCAAAAAAATCACTAAAATCACTCCATCAGAATTCCGATTACGTCACGCCAATTTTTCCAATTCTTAGTTTTAATTTGCCATTTTCAGTTTCGAATTAATTAATCCAATAGATATCCAGTCGTTGGATGTGTAATTTTTTTTGAGGCTTTTGTTTATGATGAGTTTCATACTTTATTCAACCATCACAGGTCTTTATAAGGAGATTAAATGTTTACACGGCGTGAAATACTGAAAATCACCGGAATGAGTTGCGCCGGTGTATTGACCGGATCGATGAAATTTCCGTCCTTGTTCGCCGACGGTATGATCCAACGACTGATTCCTTCAACGAATGAAAAATTGCCGGTGATCGGTCTTGGAACATGGCAAACGTTTGATGTCGGCTCATCGGAATCGGAACGACAGCCTCTCAAGGATGTTCTGACAACCATGCGATCGATCGGGGGGCGTGTCATTGATTCGTCTCCGATGTATGGAAATTCCGAAGAAGTCGTCGGCGATCTGACTGTGATGACCGGGACAGCAGAATCGTTTTTCTACGCCACCAAAGTCTGGACATCGGGTAAGGATGAAGGCAAAATCCAAATGATGGAATCGATGAAAAAGCTTCGGCGATCGGTCATTGATCTGATGCAGATTCATAATGTATTGGACTGGAAAACGCATCTTCCGGTTTTACGGGAATGGAAAGACGCGGGAAAGATCCGTTATATCGGCATCACCCATTATACGGCGTCGGCTTACAGCGAATTAGAAAAAATTCTCAAAAGCGAACCGGTTGATTTCGTTCAGTTCAATTACTCACTCGGTGAGCGCGATGCCGAAAGGAGTCTTTTGCAGACGGCACAAGATCGTGGTGTCGCTGTTTTGATCAATCGTCCGTTTGCCGGCGGCTCGCTTTTCCAGGCCGCAAAAAACAAACCTTTGCCGCAGTGGGCAAGTGAATTGGGTATAACAAGTTGGGGCCAGTATTTCCTCAAATACATCATTTCACATCCGGCTGTTACTTGTGCGATAGCAGGAACATCCAAGCCGCAACATTTGAAAGATAATATGATGGCGGCTTTTGGAAAATTGCCTGATCAGGTTGTCAGAAAAAAAATGAGCGAGTATTTCGACTCATTGTAACGTCATGATATTTGTCAGAAAGGATCGGATGCATGTTAGCTAATTATTTTCGTACATCGCTTCGCAATATTATTAAGCACAGGACCTATTCATTGATTAACGTTTTGGGATTGACGGTCGGTATGGCCGTTTCATTATTCATTCTGCAATATGTTTGGTTTGAATATACGTATGATCAGATGATACCCGATCATGAACGCGTTTATAAAATCAGTTTACGTCGGTATCAGGATAATATTTTGAAAACGAACTATACGTCAATTTATCCGGCAGTCGCTCCGGCGGTTAAGTCTGAAATTCCAGAAATCGAATCGGTTGGTCGTCTGGTCGTCGCTGAAGGAGTTATTCTTGTCGGCGATCAGAAATTTGTTGAGCCGAAAATTTATCACGCGGACGCCTCAATTCCTGAAATTTTCGGGCTTCACATGATCGCAGGTGATCAGCGTCATGTGATCGAAGAACCGGCGACGGCTATCATTTCCGAATCGGTTGCCAGGAAATATTTTGGTTCTATTGATGTGGTTGGAAAAACCATCCAACTTTCTTCGGGTACCATGGGAATCAATATTCTGGAAGCATATCAAGTCCGCGGAGTATTTCGCGATCGGGTCAATCATACGCACTTTCCGATGGATATTTTATTTTCGTATAAAACGTATACGCGCATCACGGCGGAACCGGATATCATCCAAGCGGAAGAAAGCTGGTCATGGGCGGACTTCCACACCTATGTAAAACTCAAATCCAATGCTGATTTCACGAGCGTCCAAACCAAGCTGAAAAAATTGATCGACCAATATCGCGGTGAACGTTTACGTCAGCGTAACATGACGGAAGAGTGGATCATGAGACCGGTTGGAGAGATTCATTTGAAATCGGGGTTTCTTTTTGAAGTTGCACCTGAAGGCAATGCAACGATGGTCAATATTCTGGCATTAGTTGGTTTATTTGTATTGAGCATCGGATGGATCAATTATATTAATCTTACGACAGCCCGTGCAACGGAACGTGCCAAAGAAGTCGGAATCAGGAAAACGGCCGGAGCCACGAGAACGGATTTATTAAAACAATTTATTGTTGAATCGCTGGTTTTAAATGCCGCCGCTTTTTTCCTGGCTTTGTTTGTTGTAGAAATTACTTATCCGCCTATAGCGTCATGGTTAGGGATCGGAACGGAATTCACAGGCAATGAATTATTTTGGGGTTTGGTCTTGTTATTTCTGATTGTTGGTAGCGGCGTGAGTAGTATCTATCCGGCCATGATCTTATCAAGCTTCCAGCCTGCGACCATTCTCAAAGGGCGGTTTAAGAATTCGCCGGTTGGAATTTTTTTGCGTAAAGGATTACTTACGTTTCAATTTGGTGCGGCGATGGCGATGATCGCGGCGACGCTGATCGTCTATCAACAAATTACTTTTATGCGCAACCAATCGCTCGGTTTTGAAAAAAATCAGACGTTGATCATTCGCTCAACCGGTTCACAATCGCCCGATCAAAGTATTAAAGCCGAGCGATTTAAAACAGCGCTTCGTTCCATAGCTTCCGTGTGGGGAAGTTCTGCGTCTATGCATGTCCCCGGTGATCAGGATCCATGGGCGACGCCGGTCAGACTGTTGGGGTCGGACAAAACAAACACGGTGTTTACGACGCGGATCGATGAAGATTTTCTGAAGAATTATAATATACCGGTAGTTGCCGGTCGGGCATTCTCAAAAAAATTTTCCGATGCACGATCCGTTTTAGTCAATCGTGAAGCGCTTCGCGTTCTGGATATTGTTCATGAACAAGAGGCGATCAATCGGAAGTTGACCTGGTTTTCCGATACGTTGACCATTGCAGGCGTTGTGGAGAATGTCCATCAACGGGGACTTCAAAAACCGTTCGAGCCGATGATCTATAAACTCATCGATTCTGAATATCGCTATTTTTCAATACAATTGAGCGCCGATCAGTTACCTGCGTCTATTGCAGGCATTCAAAAAATTTATACCGACCTTTTTCCAGCAGATGCGTTCAATTATTTTTTTCTCGATGATTTTTTTGATATGCAATACAAAGCCGATGAACGATTTGGCATCACGTTTGGGTTCTTTTCATTGCTCGCCATCGGTGTGGCCAGTTCAGGTTTGCTCGGGTTGATCATGTTTACGGTGCATCAGCGAACGCGGGAAATAGGAATCCGAAAAGTCCTTGGCGCATCGGTAGGCAATATTTCAATTCT
>JAIBAF010000092.1 GCA_019695335.1 bacterium | reverse complement strand
TTTTTTCTGATCGCCCGTCGGCTCGAAGCGTTTCAGATCAAGGTCAGCCGCAGTCAGAAACGTTTTTTTATCGCGATTGTGAACGGTTGCCGGAACTGATCTGGTTGTATCCGATTTCCGTTTTGCAGTTTTTTTTATGATTTTTTTCTTTGTTGGCATTTCGATTCTTAAATGGTTCCATTTAATTTATGGACGAAAAAATTCATTAAAACAATTCGTCGGTTTTGACGATTTTTAATTTTTCTTTATTAATATTAAGCGGATATGCTTCGACAATTTTGTCTTCATCGAGAATATTTTGTTCCGGTTTAGCGCTCGGATACGTAATGGAAGTTGGAGTATTATTCAACAAGATGTTTTTCACTCCTTCAGCATCATTAGTAATGATGGCGATTTTAAGATTTTTGCCCTGCAGATGTTTTTTAATCGCGGCATTCACCTGATCCAGAGTGACTTTTTTCAACTCTTTTTCAATTTTGTCGATATAAAACTCCGTTCCGTACCAATCGGAATCCAATTCAAAACCGAGGCGGCGACTTTGCGTCTGAATGAACAATTTAGAATAGTTAATAATAAACGTCTTCGCGACGTCTAATTGTTCCTGCGTCAATTCTTTGTCGACTAATTTATTTAATTCATACAATGCGCAACGCATAGCAAATAACGCGTTATGATGAACGACCGGGCGAATCCAGATCGAGAAAAATTGCTGGCGTCGCGGAATATTCGGGCTGACCAATCGCGTACCGGGTTCCTGGATAAAATTTTCGACGTACGAATAATCACCGTAATTCATACCGCGTTTTTCCCGAATGCGTTGATATAAAATACCGCTGGAATTGCGATGTTCGCCTAAGTACGCATTAACCAATAAAAGCGGATAAAAATCAGGATTGGAACGATTGACTTCTATCGGAAATCCCATCGAAATCGCCGTTGCAAAAGCTTCTTTTTGTACGATCGTTACTTCGAGATCTTGAATTTTTTCCGGCTGCGGTAACGGCTTTATTTCGGCCGTGACAACGGGCATTTTTGCAAAATCATCCGATAATTTTTTCCTGATCTGATCGGGATAATTACCCGCAAGACCAATGACAACGTTATTCCGTCCATAGTGCTGCGCATAATAATTACGGACATCGTCTAACGTTATGCTTTCAAGGCCTTTAACCGTGCCTTCGTCGATATGTCCGTAGGGATGGTTGCGATATAATTCAGTTTCCAATGTTTTTTTGCCAAGATTTTCATCATCGTTATTGCGTAAAGTATTTTTGATCTGATTAACCATTAATTCTCTATTGCGTTGAAAATCCGATGAGTCAAAGCGTGGCGATGTCAAAAGCGACATCATGATCGCATAAAAACTGTCAAGGCTGTCGACATGGCAATTCGCTTCAAATGTAGTGACTTCCTTATCCGGATTGGAAGTAAAAGTTGCCGCCATCGGATACAAAGCCTTTTTGATGTCTTCGTAAGAGCGCTGCTTCGAACCGCCCTCGCTGAGCGTTAAGGCTGTAAGGGAATTAAGTCCTTCTTTTCCCACGGGATCATGAATGGAACCGATTTTGAATTGAATCCGGAACGTGATAATGTTCGATTGATTTTTTTCAGTTATAAATTTTGGACTGTCCTTCTGCCCGCATGATAGAACGGCCAATATTAAAAGAGTGATGAATAGATTGATCGCTTTCATAGTTTCGATCCTTAAAATTTTGTTTACTTGGCTTGATAAGTCAGCGTAACAACCGTCCGGCGTTTCGCATCAAAATATTGTTTGGCAACAGCCTGAATATCCTGTACCGTTATTTCGTCGTACCGTGCATACAATTCGTTGACCGCATTGGGATCGCCGGTTAAATTAATGTAATTGCCTAAAGTCGATGCAACTCTATCGGGATTATCCAAGCCCATCGCAAACGAATATTTCAATCGAGATTTGATTGCTTTCAATTGATCCTCGGACATCACTTCGTTTTTTGCTTTTTCCAATGCCGCATCAATGGACTGCTCCACGCTTGTCATATTCTTTTCGTCTTTGATTCGCGAGTAAACAAAAAATAAATTCGGATCGCGGCGATCCATATTGATGAAGTTGATAAATTCCACCCATTGTTTATCCAGCACTAATTCTTTATACAACGCCGACGTTTCGCCGAAAACGTATGAGCCGAGAATATCCAGCGCAGCGTAGTCTTTGGCTTGAACCGAGAAGCCGCCTGTTTTATAACCGGTCATGAGAATCGGAAAGGTCGGACTTTTCCATTTGATCTGGGAACGCCGCTCCGAAGTTTGTTCCGGTTCGACAGGAATATCCTGCTTATAATCACGGCGTTTCCATCCGGAATAATACTGCGTGATCAATTTTTGCAATTGTTCGTAATTAAAATCCCCGACAACAAGCACCGTACAATTTTCAGGGCGATACCAGCGGTCGTAAAATTCGAGGCTGTAAGCATACTGATTCGGCATGTCTTTGATATCCTGCAGATATCCGATGGTAGTGTGACCGTAGGTGTGTTTTGTAAAAGCAAGCTCCTGAATGCGTTCGAACATCGCCAAAAAAGGATTGGATATGCTTTTACTGTATTCACCAAGAATGGCGCCGGCTTCCGTTTTGAAAGCTTGTTCGGTGTATTTAAGGTTTTGAAAGCGGTTGGACTCGATATCAATAATTTTTTCAAGGCCGGACGACGGCAATACCTGGTAATAACGTGTCCAGTCGTCGTCGGTTGAGGCATTGAAATCGGCGCCGAGTAATTGCATTTCTTTATTGTAGACATCCGCAGGATATTTTTCCGTTCCCCTAAACATTACATGTTCGAAGAAATGAGCAAATCCGGACTTGCCCGGCTCGACTTCATTGCGGGATCCTGTACGAACAATCGTGTAGTACGCTAAAATCCCTGGGCTGTCATACGGAACCGCAACGACTTTAAGCCCGTTGTCGAGTTCGAATTGCTGCATTTCATACGGAAAAATGTTTTTCTTAGCTACGCGATCGGTCGACATCAAAAACAGCATAACCGAGAATGTCACCAGCGCTGCGATGGTAAGCCGTGTTTTAGTTTTGGATTTCATAAACCGCTCCTTGTGAATTGAAATTAATCGGCGTACACGCCTAACTCTGCGTCGGCGCCGTTGGGGTACGGAGCTTTATCCGCGTACTCGATGGCTTCATCGATTTCAGAACTCACCGAGTTTTCTATTTCTTTTATTTTTTTATCGGACAACATCTTTTCGTTGAGCAGGAACGTTTCAAATTGCCTGATCGGATCTTTTTTCTCCCATTTGTCTAAAAGGCCTTTGGGATAATATTCATGGGCATCGTGTTCCGCATGGCCACGCATCCGCATGGTGACCGATTCGATCAGCGTCGGACCTTCACCGGCACGCGCCCGGTCAAACGCTTTTTTACAGGTACGGTATACTTCAAGAATATCCGTGCCATCGATTTTTACGCCGGGAATTCCGTAACCGGCCGCACGATCAACGGGGCTTTCGCATGCATATTGCAAATGCGTCGGCGTCGAATAGGCGTACTGATTATTTTCAATGATCAGGATAAACGGCAACTTCCAAACAGCCGCCATGTTCAGACCTTCGTGAAATTCGCCGACATTCATTCCGCCGTCACCGATATAATTGAGCACGATCGCGTTTTCTTTTTTCTTAACCGCAGCAAGCGCCGTTCCTACAGCCTGTGGAATCATAGCCGCCAGGTGACTGATATTACCGATTATTCGCAGTGATTTATCATAATAATGTCCGGTACCGTCACGCCCTTTCGTTGGGCTTTCGCCCTTGGCCAAATGATTCAACATCAAAGCACGCGCCGATTGGCCGCGTGTAAAATGTGCGCCGATATCGCGGTGCATCGGATATAAATAATCCTGTGGTAACATCGCGTAAGCACTACCCACAGCCGTCGCTTCGTTGCCCCAACCGGAATAAGCGCCGCCAAGCATTTTATTCTGACGATAAAGCCTGATGATACCCTGATCGAATTGCCGCGTCAGACGCATAAAACGGTACATTTTCAGATAATCGTCTTCCGTCAGATCAAGCGTGTCTTTTGTTTCCTTTTTACTGCTTTTGTTCATAAACACTTGAGTTAGTTATATAATAAATTTAAAGTTTAAAAAAAGTTCTGCGTTCTTTGGATTCTCTGATGTCATATCAAAAATCCCAGATGTACGTCACCGATTGACCCCGCGTTTCTTCGACAGTCACACCAACGGAATTGACAGACTCGAAAATTTCATTTCCGTGATGCAAACTTTTCCAGAGTGATTCCAATTTTTTAATAATCTCCCCGTTCAAATATTTAGCAAGCAATTCTGAAGTAATATTGCTGACCGGTAACAGTTCGATATCTTCGCAAGGAAATCGATAATGCTTTGAAAAACCTGTTCCGTGAAATGTCACGTCAAAAGCATCCCCGTCTTTTGCAACTTTCAAAAAAGGCGATTCGGCGGGGAGCAGTATTTTTTCATCAAGTTGATCGCACACCGTTTGAGCAATTTTTTTTAATTGTTTGAATTCGATGATAATGCCATTATCCGTATCGCGGCAAAACACTTGTAATGTTACATAATAATTATGCCCGTGCAGCAATTCTACCGAATTATCGTCGAAAATAGTAAAATGCGCCGAACTGAATTTTAAATATTCCTTGGCTATGGTAATAACGTATCTACCCATTACGGCTCTCCATCGAAGGAGCGACGCTGCCGGTTTCTTGTTCAGCATCTTCGCCAATTTTTAGTCGAATCAGTGTTTCTGCCATTTTGGAACTGGATTGCAAATCGCCCGCTTTTTCGAGTGCGTATTTGAGTAAAACAGGACCGATTAATTGATTAATTCCAATCACTGAAATAACGATGGTTTGTAAAACGCCGCCCCATTCCGGATAGGTTCGTTCAACGACAACGGCCAAACCTAACGCAACACCCGCCTGCGATACCAATCCCATCCACGCATATTGCCTGATTTCTTTAGTGGCTCCGTCTGAGCGCGACCCGGCCTTAACGCCCATGTAGATTCCCACCATACGCACGGCCACTAAAACCAACGCTATAAACCACATCGACTGGAGCGCCATCAGGTCTAGTTTTGCGCCGGCTATAGAGAAAAAAATCGGATAAATAACCGGAAGGCTTTCTTCGATATTGGCGATTAATTTTTGTCCCTGTCTGGTAAAATTTTGCACATAAAATCCGGCTGTAACTCCAACCAGCAGGACTTCAAGGTGAAAATAATGTGCCAGTTCAAAACTGGCAAAAGCAATTCCGACGATGAATAATACAGTCTGTTCCATAATAAATCGCATATAAAGCCATACTAATAGTCCGATTGCAATACCCAGCCCGATTGATCCTAATATCTCGTATCCTAATTTTGATACAAATGGAACCAGATCGAAAGTGGCGTCAGGCAATAATTGCGTAGAAGCAAAAGAAGCAATAATGGCAAATACAACGATGACTATGATATCTTTGAGTACGACAGTACCTAACACAGTATCGGTCAAATGCCCTTTGCTACGATATTCACCGATAATACCAATCGTCACCGCCGGTGAATTGGCAATTAACATTGATCCCATCAATAACGAGACAATTCCAACAAATAGCCACGATTGACCTGCTGTAAAACTGATAAAAGGATGCAACAGAAAAAATGCGATAGTGATAGAAAATAAAACGTACATGGTTTCATAAAAACTGATCCCGATCAGAAGCTTGCGCATTTTTTTGAGTTCGCCAAACCGCATTTCTCCACCGGCAATAAATGCGATCATACTGAGCGCAAGATTGTCAACAAATTTCAGATTGGCCACAACCTCTTGGCTGACAAAACCTGTAACAAAAGGCCCGCACAAGATACCGGTCAAAATATATATAGTAAGTTTGGGAAGTTTAAGGCGAGAGAGGATTTTGCCGAGGTTATACGATAAAATAAGCATGAATCCAAGCAAAGTGATCGAAAACACTGCCGGATCAGACTCATTGATCAACGTGGAGTAATGCAGAAGCGTCATGATAAAAAAAATCACGACGACGATTGCAATCCGCTTGATAATGTGTATTTCTTCGGTGAACTTAGAAGCGTCCATGCCAAACCATGTTAAATCACAATTCGGGCATGAAACTAAATAATTTAGCTTAGAAATTCCAATCAATTTTTGCCCATCAGTAAATAAAAAAAGCGGCGCATGCTCATCACACGCGTCGCTTTATTATCTTAAAAGCAGTTTTATTCTCCGCCTTCTTCTCTGATTTTTTTCTTTCGTTCAAGCGCATCTTGTTTGATATGTTCCGCAATGCGAAATTCACGTTTTTCATCTTCGGTTTCAACGATCAATGGCGGAATGGAAGTTGGAACGCCGTCTTCATCCAGGGCAACCATGTTGAAATAGGCCGTCGTACAATGTTTACGTTTTCCGGACAAAGGATTTTCCGCATAAGCGTCGATTTTGACGACTAACGAAGTGCGACCGACGTACACCACGCGTGAAATAGTCTCGATCCGGTCGCCTACTTTCACCGGGTTTTTAAAATCGACGGCTTCCGTTGATGCGGTCACGACAATTTTGCGGCAATATTGCGACGCTACGATACCGGCCTGTATATCCATGATCGCCATGACTTTGCCTCCGAACATCGTGCCATGCGGATTGGCGTCATTGGGAAATACAATGTGCCAACTGCTCAATGGATGTGCTTTTTTTTGTTCCAAACAATCTCCTTATTTAAAAAAATAAAATAAATTTACTGAACTGTTCCTCCAACCGTCATTTCACAAATTGTAATCGTAGGCTGTCCGACACCGACAGGTATATGTTGTCCGTCCTTGCCGCAGGTTCCCGTTCCGGTCTCTATTTCCAGATCATGGCCGACGGCAATAACTTTGTTCATAATGTCCGGGCCATTCCCGATAAGATTCGCTGATCGTATCGGCGCTGTAATTTTTCCTTCTTCAATCAAATAACCTTCCTGAATTTCAAAAACAAAATTTCCGTTGGTAATGTCGACTTGTCCGCCTCCCAACGATTTCGCAAAAATGCCTTTTTTTACGGATCGGATCATTTCTTCCGGATCGTGATCGCCCCGATCGATAAACGTATTCGTCATACGCGGCATGGGAATTTGCGTAAAATCCTCACGGCGCCCATTACCGGAAGAATCCGTCTTCATCAGCCGCGCATTAAGTCGATCCGTCATGTACCCTTTGAGCACGCCTTTTTCGATCAACACGTTCCGCTTCGTCGGCGTACCTTCATCATCGACATTCATCGATCCGCGGTAAAAAGGTATCGTTCCATCGTCAATGATGGTCACGAGTTCAGAAGCAACTTTCTGACCGATACGGCCGGAATAAATGGACGTTCCGCGACGATTGAAATCACCTTCCAAGCCATGCCCAACAGCTTCATGTATGAGCACACCTCCCCAGCCGCGGTGAATCACGACGGTATGCAATCCGGCCGGAGCATCCATTGCCGTTAATTTCCGAATAGCTTGCTCGGACGCCTCGCGGCCGATCATCGCTGGAGAACGGCGTTTAAAAAAATCCATTCCGTAACGACCGCCGCCCGTCGCATACCCTGTCGTACGTTGCGACCCGTCAGTCGCCAACGATAAAACGTGAAAACTAAAAAGATTCTGTTCATCACGCAGCAAAGCTCCGTCAGAATTAGCGATGATCAGTTCCTTGAACTCTTCAGCATAGGTGCAATTAACCTCTTCAATTCTCATATCCACAGAACGAGCCGATCCATCAGCCGACTGCACCCATCCCAGTTTCTTTTTTATTTCCGGCTTTTCCGGATCGATGGCGAGATGAAAATGTTTCTGCAAGGCTTGGGGCCGAAGCTGCACTAAGGGATAGACTTTCGGGCGAGCGGCAATACGAGCGGCGATCTTGGCGGCGATTTCGATTTTTTTCAAATCAAAGTCATCGCTGTAAGCATAGCCGGTTTGCTCCCCGCAAATGACGCGGATACCGATTCCTTGCCGAATGCCTTTGCGAACAACATTGATACGTCCCTGCGCCATCGTAATATAAGTCGTCGTTCGGCGTTCGATATACGCATCGGCATAATCACCGCCACTTTCGAGCGCAGCCGTTAATATACGATTCAGAATCGCAGCATCGGCGAGATCCCCGAAAAGAACTTGGTCGGCAGTAAATGTTTTAGTTAGTAAATTTTTCATCGTGCCCGAATTTTGATATCTATATTCCACCGCTTTCTTTTACTAAACGTTCAAGATCCTTACGCAGCTTTTCGAGCTCTTCGCCGTATTTTGCCCAATTGCCTTTTTTCAACGCGTCCTGAGCGTTATTATAATTATCCATCGCTGAACGAGAGAGCGACTTGATCACTTTCAAAACATCACCCGAAACATTTTTTCCTTCAATTGTTTTCTGCTCAGCGATCGTTTCAATCATCCCGATCTTTAAGTCGCTTAAGCCGCCGAAAATTTTATTAAGCCCGGTTTCGAGATTGTCCTCCATATAAATATAATTACTGTACGCCACGATGACTTTCTTTAATTCAGGTAACTTGCTCTGTTGGGATTGAAGATACAGCGGTTCAATATAGATAACAGAGTTATTGACAGGGATGACCAACAGATTCCCGCGCGTTACATTCGATCCTTGTTGGTTCCACAATGTTAGCTTTTCTGAAATATCCGGTGTTTGTGCGATACGCGCTTCAACTTGCATCGGACCGTATACCAGCTCGGTTTTAGGAAATCGATATACGATTCGTTTTCCGTAACTCTCACCGTCGTTACGAACGCACATCCATGCAATCATGTTGGTTTTGTCGCGCGGCGTATAGGGAATCATCAGAATAAATTCTTCCTTTTTTTCACCGGGCAAACGCATAATGGTATAATAGCTTTCCATCAACCGTTCATCATTGCCGTAAATTTCAAAAGGAATATGCCAGATATCTTCTTTATTGAAAAATACGTTCACGTCATCAATATGATACGTTTCATAATGCCGGGATTGAATGTCGAACAAGTCCTGAGGGTAACGTAAATGATTTTTTAAATTATCCGGCATCTCTGCAATCGGTTTGAATACGCCCGGAAATATTTTACTGTAAACGCGGATCAACGGATCCGATTCCGGATTAAAACTGTAAAACGTCGTTTGGCCGCTGTACGCATCGATGATCACTTTTACGGAATTCCTGATATAATTGAATTGATCGCGATAGCCGAAATTATCGCGTGCCGATTCATACGACATCGTCGCATAAGGATATTTGTCAGTCTTGGTGAAACCGTCAAAAATCCAATAAAGGCGGCCATCGGCTACAACCATGTATGGATCGTGGTCATAACGGATGTACGGAGCGATTTTTGAAACACGATCGCGGATATTGCGATAGTAAATTACCTTGCTCTGCGATTGAATGTAATCGTTCAACAGGATATTGAATTTGTTAAATCGGATAGCAAACAACGCTTTTCGGACGAACGATCCTATCTCAACCCCTGCATCTTCTTTGTAAAACGTCCATTGATTGGCTTCGCCCAAAGGATAATCAAATTCTTCTTTAGACGTTTTCACAATCACATAATCGTCAACGCTTTGCTGTTCACCGAAATAAATTTCCGGCCTATCTAATTTAATATCGGCATGAACATCCGGAGGAATGTTTTTAATGAAAAATTCCGGCTGTCCTTCCTGCGTGACAACGTTCACCGGGCTCATCACAATTCCGTGACCATGCGTATAGATAAATGTTTTGTTGATCCAGTTATCAGTGCCGCCGGTCTTTGCCAAATTAAGTTCACGCGCAGCCAGCATGACCTGGCGGTATTCATTATTAATGCGATAGCGGTCAACGTCAATATCAGAAAAATTGTAATACGGACGGATTTCCTGAAGCTGCGAATATGCATCTCGTAGCGGACGATAATCCCACAACGTCACATTTTTGATCGTCAGATCGTTCGCTGCAATATCACCCGATGTCAGATTGAGAGCGTAATTAAAATCGCGTTCTTCGATCTGATCCAATTCATACGCCCGACGCGTCTGTTTGATATTTTCAAGTATATACGGCTTTTCTTTTTCCAGCAT
>JAIBAF010000091.1 GCA_019695335.1 bacterium | reverse complement strand
GGATTGTAATCTTTCTGATAGATCTTGATTTCATGAGATAATTTGGTGATGTACGGAATGTCAATTTTGACAGTACGATCCCTCAACGCTTCCATAAATTCATTGTTCTGGAGTTTTTTATATTCGGGTTCGTTGGTATGTCCGATGATCACTTCATCAATATCGGTCTGCGCAAATTTTTTCGGTTTGATTTTATGTTCTTGCGAAGCGCCCAGCAAGTCGTATAAAAACGCAACATCCAATTTTAAAATTTCAATAAATTCTACAACTCCGCGATTGGCAATATTAAGCTCGCCGTCGAAATTAAATGCGCGCGGATCGGAATCGCTGCCATACTCGGCGATTTTTCTAAAATTGATGTCGCCGGTTAATTCGGTTGAATCTTGATTCTTTTCATCTTTCGGTTGAAATGTTCCAATGCCGATACGGTCTTTCTCGGAAAGCAGTAAACGGAAAACGCCGATATGCTTAATAACCGATTCCCAATCCCCGTTATATTTTTTCATATATTTGTTGTACTCATGACGGCAAACAGGGCACAAATCACCTTCGATCGCAATGTATTCGATATCGGTTTTACTGTGTTCGTTGATGATACGTTCGGTTTCGCCGCGCATTTCCATCGGAATGATATGCAACGGTTCCTCGTGCATCGGGCACTTGGTGATAGTACCGTTGTCGTCTGTCCATTGATAGCTGTACAAGGCGCCTTCGGCCGTTTTTGAATAATGCTCGAGTCCTTTTTTGAGTAAACGCGCGATGGTGCTTTTTGAACTGCCAACAGGGCCGTGTAAAAGAATCACGCGTTTTTCAGTTCCATACCGATGTGCTGCCGACTTGAAAGCATTGACCAATTTCATCAGCGAGATATCGAGGCCGTACACAGCATCCTTACCGTCATCGATCGGGTCATCAAAAAAACGATAGTGGGTAATTTTTTTCTTGAGGTCGATGTACTCATCATGACCGTGCGATAAAATCATATCGTACAATCTCTGAAAAGCCGAGCGTGCGGATTTGGGGGAGCGCGTCACGATGTCTAAATATTCATGGTAAGTGCCTTCCCAGTGCAGATTTTGATAAGTGTCCAAATCCTGTTTGCCGCGAACGACATTAAGGATGCGTTTGACCGTATCGGAATTGCGCTGGGTGTCTGTGATGCTCATGGTAACCTCCTAAAATAAAAAAGCCAAGTGCTTGTACTGAGATCTGTAAATCATGACAAAGAACACTTAGCTTTTTTTGTTGAAAACTTAGGTTTGATCACTAAATAATTTTATGCAGTTTCCCTTTCTTTAGAAGTATCATTACTGGCAGATTTTAATATAACGACCGGTAATGATTTCTATTTCATTTAGTCGCCAATTTCGACCGGAATCGATTGATAAGTAGACGCTTTAGACCATTGATCCGTTACACGTATGATCAGACGGTACGAGCCAGGATTTAAATCTTTAATATCTAAAGCAAAATAATAGCGATCATCCCGGTCCTGGCATGTCACATCAAACGATGATCCGATCTGCTCATTATTTTTACCAAACAAATTTCCGATGAATGTTTTTAAATTGCCTTTATCAGAGCGAATGAACGTGGTTTCTATTTTGTAACGTGCTTTCGAATCGTTGTCCAATGTTAAATGATAGGTTTCAAAATACAGGTAAACATGGTGATTACGGGAAATAATATTGTCGAAATATGGAACGATCGTGATACCGTTGTCGAGCGAAATTTCCGACGCGATCACGATATCGCTCAACATAAGTTGATCCACAGAAAAGTCTCGGATCTTTACAGGCTCACGTTTTACTCCGACGCGGTTATCGATCAAAGTCATTAGCTCGGAAGAATAACTGGTCACGCCGCTGTTGGACGATAAATTATCGAGCTCGAAATGATGAACAAACTGTCCATTGTACTCCTGATCTTTGTTAAGCTTCAACCGCGTTTTGGTTTCTGAAACGATGTCGTGTTGGTCATTAAGAAGGAAAAGACCGGCTACGGCCACCACGTCAAGCCCGAACGACTCATATTCTGAATCAACTTCATTGGTCTTAGCCGAAAAATAATTACGAATACTCGTCATACCGTTGGTATTTTTGAATTGATATAACCGCGTCTGTAAAGCAAACGTACGTTCTTTAGGCAGTTCAAAAAGATCATCGGTTGTATTAAACAGCGACCGCTCGCGTAGAATGGTGGAATCGTTCATCAAAAAATTACCCGAAGCGTATTCGTCGTTAAAATAAAAAGTTGTTTGCGGATATTGCCACACTTGCGATCCGCCCAGCATGCCGATATCGGGTTGGATAGAATAAAAACCGGCAGGCTTTCCATATCGAATATAAGCTTTACCGCGTTCCGTTTTCCAGCCCGGTAAATTTAATTTGGGAACGCCGAACCGTAAATTAGCATAAGCGATACGATTATAATGTTCCAGTTGGCGTTCATTGTAAGCGGTTAAATACAAAGGATCTTTGCGCCTCCAGAATTTTTGTTCGTACTGTTCTAAGGAATTCTTTTCGTTATTTTGCTTGAAATCATCGGATTCTTTAGATGGCACAAGGTATTCAATAGTATTGTACACAGCCCATTCTTCTTTGGTCATCAAGGTAAAAGCTTTTTGATAATATTGATAAGCCTGTGCAGTTTGGCCTAAACGATAATAAGCCAAAGCTGCAAAAACGTAGGCGTCTTTGTCGGACGGATTAAGGCGGATGGCTTTTTCGAACAACAACGCCATGCGGGAAAAATTATCTACTTCCAGATATAAATGAGCAAGATGGAACAAAGCATCGTGGTGATCCGAACGGTATTGAAGGGCAAATTCATAACACGAGGCAGCAAGTCTTAAATCTTCAACTCCAAAATTGGCCAATGAGACATAGTTGTCATTGGTCAGTGATGTTTCGACAAAACTGATCATGTCTTTGTATTTCAGCGCAGAACGTTCGGCGATCAAACCTTTGTAATAATACACGTCGGCCAGCGCAATATTGTAGGCTTCTCCGCTTCTGGGCTGCAAAGTGAGTATGCGGTCGCACGTTTCATTGGCTGTTACATAAAATCCTTTTTCATATAAAATTTTGATGAACGTGACATTAAAAGAAAAATTGTCAGGATCGAAGGACAGTGCTTTACGAATATACCATTCGGCTTTTTGACGGGATGGAACGGTATTTTTATCGAGATAAATTTCGGCTAATTGTTGCAGAGAGCGAGGGTATTCCGGCGAAGTGACAGCAACTTTTGTCAACGCATTGATAGTGGAGTCGGAGTCCATTGCTTTAACCGACGCAACACATTGAAATAAAACACAAAAAATTGTAATCGACGTTATACGAGGGATCAACCGCATTTCAAAAATCCTTTCGGTGGAGCGAAAATTGAGATGCCTGGGATGGTGAAAACGAAAAAAGCGAAGAGGCTGAACTTCGCTTTTGAAAGATGTGAATGAACCTTTAATTCAATATAGACGATGAGCCGTTGAAAGTCAAGTTTCTGTCAGCTCACCCGAGGGGAATTTAAGGGTTATATTTTTTGCAACTTGCAAATGAGAAAGCTTCCTGTTAGATTTTTAAAAAATGACGGGTAAAGATTATGCAATTCACTAAGCGGTTTGGTTTTGGTTTAATCATGATGTTTTTTGGCGTGCTGACAGCTTTTAATTATGTCAGCGATTACCGGGTATGGTCGATTGTTTTTTTCTGGACAGCTATGGCTATCAGTTTAGCCGGTTTGGTCATGATGTTTAATGGAGTCCGTCCGAGAAAAATGAACGGATTCAAATAATCCGAGCTAGTTGGGTTCAACAAAATTTTCCGGTTTTCTGGTATCATTGCCAAAAAGAAACTCCACCACTTGCTGTTTGAAAATTTCATCCGTTCTGGGGTCCATCAAATTCAGCCGGTATTCATTCATCACCATCTTAAAATGATCCTCAAACATTTTCCACGCCTGTTTTGAAACATTTTCAAAAACGCGCTTACCTAATTCTCCAGGAATCGGCGGGCGATCCAGGCCTGGCAATTCTTGTTTCAGTTTTACGCATTGAACCATTCTAGACATATTTTTTCTCCTTTGATGACAAATAATTTAATCAGCAAATTTTTCGTGCAGAAGTGAATGTTTGGCAGAACGTTCAATAATCCGATGACGCCGGATTTCAAGAACCCGTTCGGCCAGCGTCCATACTGACGGACGATGCGAAATCATCACGATCGTTCGCCCTGCAAATATTTTGAAAATTGTATTTAAAATATCCCGTTCCATCGTTTCGCCCAAAGCGGAAGTCGCTTCGTCGAGAATCACTATTTCCGGATCGCGCAAAACTATTCGAGCCAAGATTACGCGCTGTTTTTCGCCTCCGGATAACTGATTACCGCGATCGCCAAGTATGGTGTGCACGCCGTTCCGGTGCGCAATAAGGTGATCGGCCTGTACTAAACGCAAGACTTCAACAACTTGCTGTTCTGTAATACCGTGTAAATTGTAACTGATATTATTATATAAACTGTCATTAAACAGCAAAGGTTCTTGAGTGATAACTCCAAAAATCTTCGCCCGATCATGAGGATTAATTTGAGAAACATCGATTGAATTGATAGCGACTGTTCCCTGAGTCGGTTGCTGCAAGCCTGTCATGAGATCGATAAAAGTACTTTTTCCCGATCCGCTTTTGCCGGTGATTGCAATGATTTCACCCCGATAAATTTGAACGGTTACATTTTGCACGACTGAAGAAGGGCTCTGAGGATAATGAAACGAAACATTGTTGAATTCGAGAGACGCAAATTTTTGCGTCATGGCTTGAAAATGTGTGTTTTGTCGAGGAAGCGGTGAGTCATTCAAGTTATTCCAAAGCATTTCAGCTTCCGAACGGCGCCGGATTGCTTCGTACAATTCTTTGGAAGGGTCAATCATTGAAAAAACGGCCGCAATAAATAACACAAGCCCGCCTGGACCATAATTAAAATACCCGTTAATATTTTCCATTCCAATCAGATATAATAACAGGACGCCAAGTGTTACCCCGCACATTTCGACAAGTACGTAATTTAAAGATTCGTTCCATGAACGCTTGGACTGTGCCTCTGACCACAACAAATTTTTCTGCAGAAATTTTTCCGTCTCGTATGATTCGGAATGGAAGAGCTTGATCAATTTGATGGCGAAAGATTTTTGTTGAACGTCTTGAGCCAAACGTAGCATAGACGATTGATCGCTTTCGATGTGCCGAAGGTTACTGTTCCTGAGGCGATGGGTAATCCAACTTACAATCGGTACGGCTACCAGGCTTGCCAGCATTAATTTCCAGCTTATAAGGATCAAAATGGTCGCATAGAGAATTAAGAGTCCAGAATTTCTAGAAAACATCAGCGTCGAACCGATAACCTTTTCTGCAATGCGGTCAATCGTTTGAATTAACTGAACGCTCAAATCAGAAACACCGATTGAATGGAAATAATTCAGGTCACGCAAAAAAATCTGGCGCAGATATTCCGTTCGTAGTTGCCGGGCCAACGCAATTTTCAAGCGAATTTGGATACGAGATGAAAGGAAGAAGAAGAAGTTTTTGAACAAAAAAATAATCCACGTTGTTGCGCATAGCAGCAACAAAGCGCTGTATTTCGATGGCAATGTAGGAATCGAAATTCCGGGTAGCGAAACGGGGATATCGGTAAAAATAATATTGACGAACGGCATAACGATGGAAACGCTCAGCGCAGCGCATAATGAGTAAGCCATGGCATTGATGGCAAGACCGGCGCGCTGGGATAACGGAGCGGAGGATTGTAGAAAGCGCTTCATTTGATTTTAATAACAATCATGGTCATGTCATCGTGCTGTGGTGTTGATCCCACAAAGCGCCCGATTTCACTATGGATGGATTTAATAATGGATGAGGGCTCGAGATGAGAAAATTGCTGAATTAATGCATACAACTTTTCTTCACCGAATTCTTCATTTTTGGCGTTCATGGCTTCCGAAAAACCGTCGGTGTAAAATACAAATACGTCACCGGATTTGAATTCGATGGATACTTCTTCGATTTGACTGGAAAAAGCAGAGCCTTTGGTAAGGCCGATGGCCATACCGCCGGGCGTTACTTTTTCAGGATCGTGCGTGTCGCTTTTTTTGATCAAAACAGGATTGTGCCCCGCCCGCGACATGAGTACGCGTTTACTGTCAAAGTCGAAAATAGCATAAATCATACTGATGAATTTTCCACGTTGTACTTGGTCGTAGAAAATTTCATTGACGCGGCATAACGTTTCTTTCGTGGAAGTTGTGGTCAGTGAAGCTTGTGTCTGCAGGATGCCTTTAACTAAGGTCATGTAAAATGCCGCCGATACGCCCTTGCCCGAGACATCACCGATGACGATGCCGACTTTATTATTACCTGGGAAATTGATAAAATCGTAATAATCGCCGCCAACTTCATACGCCGGTTCGCACATGCTGGCAATTTCAAACGCTGAACTTTGCGGCGTTTTACAACACAACATGGTTGTCTGAATTTCGCGGGCAATTTCAAACTCACGCTGCATCCGCTGTTTCTGTTCGATCTCACGCATATAATCCGGAACAAATTCAAGCAGATCGTCACCGCGCTCGCGGCTCAGCGCGCCAACAAGAGCAACCAGCAGGATGCTGGCAAGAAAAATTATTAAAATTGTACTTTGAATGACATCGCCCATCAGCAGGAAGAAATAACCTTCCTGGATGATGTATGTAAAAAGCCCGGCCGTAATGAGCGTCAGAAAATCATAGCGCAACAAAATCAGCGTATAGGTCAGCCCGATAAACAGGCCGATGACCAGTCGCGTCCATATCGGTGATGCATCGCTAAGAATGTAAGGGTAGATGATCCCCATAATGATTCCGGAACCGTAAATCATCCAATTTTGTTTGGATTTGCGGCGGATGGCGGAAAACGGCATAAGCCAGAAACTGTGAAAATAAACTATCGATGTCCACAATCCGGCCGCGATCAGGAAGATTGCTCCGTAACCGTCTAGTTTTGATCCGCTTTGTTTATTGAGCACAAACGTCGTTTCAGGAATAGTTTGCAGAATGAGCGACGTGATGCCGAGTACAATCCCGCTGATCAGAATACCACGAAGTAAACTCGTTCCGAAATTTTGATTCCAGAAACGGCCGCGGCGAATGGCTTCGAACGTCTGGTATTTTTCCGGCCACACTTCGCGCGTTAGCGACGCGCTGACGGCAACGCTGATTCCGGAAATGAGCAGATACCATCCGCCGGCAAATACAATCACTACAATCAGGCCAACCCAACTTTGCGTGCCCATAATCAACGCCATCATCACCGCAAAACCGACCGCGACAACGCCTCCAAAAAACAAACCCAGTTTAAAATCGAATGCGCCGCTTTTGAAGCGTATGAAAAAATAAATCAGAACAGTCAGCGAAATCAGCATGATCATGACGATATCGATAATGTCCTGCGATTGATCGAGCCAGCGTTCTTTATGCGGTTTATAATAATCCGGGAATTGGTGCTTGAATTCGTAAAATGCGATTTGTGAATTGCGTACGCGTGTCGTGATAATGACCGATTCGTCATACACGGACGATTTGGAAACAAAAGTAAATTCGTACGATTCATTATTATTATCAACCGTGGTTTGAAATTTATCTTCGCGAAAATCATTGATCTGAATGCCGGCAGTCTGCGTCAGGAAAGCCAGAACAATTTTTTTTGCGGAATCGGGAGAGATGGTAATGGTTTTGTTTTGCGGAATGGGCGGTAATTCTTCATCCGTGATACGGCTGCGCGGCAGGCTGTCAACGCTTTTGAGCCGGCAGTCATAATTGATCAATCGGCCTTTTCCGTCGATTTGAATTTCAACACGTTCGTAACCCTTAGGGCGTGCCGTCCGTCCGTCATCCGAATTATTGCCGATTTGAATTTCAGTTTCCGTTTGATGCAGCCATTCGATGCTCCATACGTAAACGGGAATTTCATCTGAGAAAACATCGACAGCTTTTTTCAATCCGAGTTTTTCTTGCAGGTATTGAATCTGACCTTTGTCCGAGCGAATTCTGGTTTTCATCGAAAATGAATCCAGTTTGGCCGGTGTAAGGAGATTTTTTTGTTGAAGCAAATTTGTAGCCTTGGACTCGGCAGTTTCCTTCGAAATCATATGTTCAATTGCCGCTTCAGGATAAGTCGAATGGTACGACCATGTAAAATATATAAACCCGGAAATAGCGGCTACAAGTAAAATAATGTCCAATCGACGAAAATGAAACGAAGTCATTCACGTTCTCCCGGATGCGCTTTGATAACATTATGGTAAAGATTCCACGTAAATAAAGCAATCAGAACAACGAAAAATGGAATGTATTGCCATAAAAGAATAGTTTTAAATTCCTGCCACACGCCTGTTTTTTGAAATTCCGCCAATACTGTATACGATAAAGTGATTAATCCCGTGAAACCAATCCATGCCGGATTGGGATAAAAACACAATAAAGGAATAATCCATATCAGATACCAGGGATGCAACGTCGGACTAAATAAAAGCAGGGATCCTACAAGGATATACGCCATCTTTATAATTTGTTGCTTTTGTACCGTATAACTTTTTTTGATATAAGAAATATACAAGCCTGTGAAAATAGCGGCCAAAACCACACTGAAAATTAATTTTGTAAGCAATCGGGCCTTGTTGTCAGTTTCAATCCCGAATAAATAATGCGACGGGTCGTTGATAAAAAAATCTTTCAAAAAATCGTAAAGATTGGAATAGAAAAACGAATTGAATTCCCATGTCGATGTATATTGCTGAAGTCCGATAAACCAATAATCCTGTGCGCTTGAAAATGGCAGAAACCCAATAACAATAATTATTGCAAAAACTAAAACAGCAGCAACCAAAACTTTGAATCGCGACCGAATATCTTCGACAAACGGTAAGAAAATAATGGCGAGATACTTTGCAAGAAAGGACAAGGCCAGCATTATTGCCGCGGCCACGGGCTTGTATTTAACTGCGAACCACAGCCCCAATATCATAAAGAAAACAGCCACTACTTCGCCATGTCCACTCCATCCTGTTTCAAGAACAGCCAATGGATTCCACGCGTAAACCAGTACCCAACTGAGGGCGCGGTCAAAGTGTTTAAGCAATGAAACGATCACAATCATAATGCCGATATCAAACAGCAAGAACATAAGTTTCATTGCCCACACCGATTGAGAAAAAAAAGTTGTCGCTTGAAAAATTCCCTGCATCAGTGGCGGATAAATGGTATGAACTTCTTTGTGGTTCATCGGCTTATATACAGCGCGATCGCGTAAGCCGGCAAGATTGTCGGATTCCGGTACATACCGATAAGGATTGATGCCGATATTGGCAACACGTCCGTCCCAGATATAACGGTAAATGTCATCGGATAGTACCGGTTGTTCGAAAACCATCGTCAGGCGAAATAGAATGCCAAAAGCAACGATCAATTCAACCGATAAAAAGCTTTTTCCCCAGAAAAATTTAACATACAAAATGACGAGAACGTAAATGACAAATGCGTGAGTGAAATAGTAATAAAGATCCGGCAATTGATATCGGATATCTGTAATGTGTGCAAGCGCATAAAAAGCAATTTCCATTACGATGCCTAAAATCATTAAAATCCAGAAACTGCGCCGGATAAGCCAATCTTTCAGCATAAAATGTGTTGAGTTCCTTTCGGGTATGTGGTATCTTCGCACTTGAAAAATGCAGAGGACATCGGGAAGAGGATCCGCATTAGGCTTGCCAAATTTAGGAAACCGTAGAATAAACGCAACAGTAATTTCAAAGCTATGATTCGGAATTATTATACATTAAAGCGGCTGGCTGGGGAAATACATCAGGCTATTTCAGAGGCGAAAATTATTGAAATATTTAGCCAGTCGAAAGACATTGTATGCATTGGATTAGTAACGCCCGCCAAACAGGCAATGCTTTTGGAAATATCGATAGAACCTCAATTCGGTTACAGCGTAGTTCGGAGTGAGTATCGCCGGAAACAAAAAAATTCGGTCGATCTTTTTCAGGCAGTCATCGGCGTTAAAATTGATCGTGTTCTCATGAGCGATCATGACCGGATTCTTTCAGTTAAATTGTCCGGCGGTTTTACTCTTGTAACGGAATTTTTTGGAGCAATGAATGTCCTGTTGCTGGATCCCGATAACAAAATTTTGGATGCGCTCCATGATTCAAAAACGCTCAAGCATCAGTTGTATTCAGATTCGGCGCGGCCTATTTTGTGGAAAGATTTCGATGATTTTTATCGCCGGTTTCAAACCGTCGACAACTTTAAAACTGCGCTGGGTCAAGGTTTAGCGCAATTTAATAAATTCCTGGCGCTGGAATTTTTGTGGCGCCTCGATGCAGATAAACAAAATAATCTGGAAGCCGCTTATAACCTGATGCAAACGATGTTGCACGAATTAATGGTTTCAAAACCCCGTATTTATTGGATTGGTGACGAGCCTAGAGTATTGTCGATGGTCGAACTCATTCATCTTAAAGCCCGGTTTCCTGAAATGCGAGAAGAATTGTTCGATTCTGTCAACAAAGCGGTGCAAGTCTATACGGCTAAAAAAGCAACATTCGAACGTAAAAAAGAAATGGTTTCAGAATTTCTGAAAGCCTGCAATTCGCGCGTCCGAAAAAACTCCATGGTTTTGAACAAGCTGAAAATCGAGCAGGATCAATCACGGCGCTTTACGGAATACGAGCAAAAAGGAAATTTATTGAACATTAATATTGGAAAACTAAGGCGTGGAATGAGCGACGTTACAGTGGAAAATGTATATTCTGATTCCGGTGAATCCGTGACGATCGAATTGAATCCCGAAAAAAAACCACAAGAAAATATTGAGCGTTATTTTGCTCAGGCGAAAAAATTGAAAAATTCCGTTAAAAAAATCGCTGAACGTATCGATTTTGTTAATAAAGAAAACCGGATGATTCAGAAGCTCATCGAAACTTATTCCAATGAAGAAAAGATAGATTGGAAAGATTTTGCGAAGCAATACGAACGTTTTATCGAACTCGGATGGATCAAGCGTAATAGTGCGGAACCCGCTAAAGTTGAAACAGCGCCGGTTTTCCGCGAGTTTCTTGTACACGGCAATTGGCGGGT
>JAIBAF010000090.1 GCA_019695335.1 bacterium | reverse complement strand
TTTTTATCCAATTTTGTCGGCCGTTCTACGACACCGACGCAGGGACGGGACGGCAATTCACATTTAGGCAGTCTTGAACTTGGAGTGTTTGCGCCCATTTCACATCTTGGCAGCCTGGTGATCAATTTAGCCGGGTGTGCGCTGGCTTTCAAAATCAAAAAGCAAGCACGCGTGGCCTTGACCTATATCGGCGATGGCGGAACATCGACTGCGGAATTTCATGAAGGTATGAATATGGCTGCCGTCTGGAAACTTCCGTTTGTTTGTATTATTGAAAATAACAATTGGGCTTATTCCACCCCGACGGCGCATCAGAATTTAACGCCGGATTTGGCTGTCAAAGGTAAAGCGTACGGTATGGAAGCTATTGTCATGGATGGCAACGATGTGATGGAAGTTTTTCGCGTCAGCAAATACGCGATCGAAAAAGCTCGCGCCGGCAAAGGGCCGATTTTAATCGAATCGAAAACTATGCGTATGAAAGGGCACGCCGAACACGACGATGCTTTTTATGTTCCGAAAGAACAATTTGCAGAATGGCAGAAAAAGGATCCGATCATTCGCTGCGAAAAATATTTATTGGATCATCGCGTGATAACTCCAAAAGAAAATGAAGCTATCAAAGCGCGCGTTGCAAAAGAAATGGAAGAAGCGGAAGAATTTGCGCTCAGCGCGCCATTTCCCAATTTTGACGACGGCGTCACCGGTGTTTATGCTGAGTAAGTAATTAAGGTTCTCATTTTCAATTTTCTAAGCACATCGACCAACTATAAAAAACGGTAAGCGGATTCGTGTTTACTCCCGATGACATACGCCAGATGAACAACAGCGGAATTTCTGAGGAAACCGTAATAAGGCAATTGCATCTGTTTGAAAAAGGCATTCCTTATGTGCAACTGGATCAAGCGTGTTCAATTGGTAACGGGATCACCCATATTGCCGAATCGGAATTTGACGAACTGATGGCATTGCATGCAGCGGCATCAGCCGAAGGACGTTTGACTAAATTCGTTCCAGCGTCCGGAGCAGCGTCCAGAATGTTCGACGTGCCGATGACTTTGTACCATCGTCATCAGTCAATACATCGCCGCGACATCGAAGCATTGGCATCCGATTCCATGTATCGCGATTTGCTGCACATTATCGATCACTTAAAACATTTCGCTTTTTTTGAAGATTTCGAAAAAAAATTAACAGAACATGGTTATTCATCTGCAAAATTGCTTGAAAGCGGCGATTACCAGATACTTCTTAAACATTTGTTGTATGAACCCGGCTTAAATTACGCATATTCACCTAAAGCATTGCTGCCGTTTCATCGTTATGATGATCACACTCGCACTGCTCTTGAAGAACATCTCGTTGAGGCGGTCAAGTACGTTCAGGACCGAGAAAATGTCGCCTCGATTCATTTTACTATATCGCCGAATCATGAAGAAGCGATCAATCTTTTATTGTCCCGTGTATTGAGGCGTTATGAAAAAGAAAATGTATTGTTCGATATCAGCTTTTCGTTTCAAAAACCGTCGACCGATACCATTGCTGTTGACCAAAATAATCGACCGTTGCGGGATAAAGAAGGAAAGCTGATTTTTCGTCCATCCGGTCACGGTGCTTTGCTGCAGAATTTGGAAGAATTGGACGGCGACATTGTGTTTATCAAAAATATCGATAATATAGTTCCGGATTATCTGAAAGAAACGACGATCGTTTATAAAAAACTTTTAGCCGGATACTTGATTAAGACCCAAAAACGTGCTTTCTTATATCTGACCCTTCTCGATAGCGGTATTCCGTCAGAATCTGCAATTCGGGAAATGATCCGTTTTCTTCAAGTAGAGTTATCAGTTTTTATTCCGCCTGATTTTGGTCAATGGTCGTTTGACAGGAAAAAAAATTTCATCCAGACTATGCTGAATCGACCTTTGCGCGTATGCGGCATGGTCAAAAATGAAGGTGAGCCCGGCGGCGGTCCTTTCAGAGTTAAAAAAACTGATGGCGCAAGTTCATTACAAATTGTCGAAAGCACACAGGTTGACATGAAAATTTCGCAACAGAAAACTGTTTTTCAATCATCGAAGTTTTTCAATCCGGTTGATCTGGTGTGCGGTGTGCGCAACTATAAAGGCAGTTTATTTCCTTTACAACAATTTGCCGATCCTGAGGCCGGTCTGATTTCAATCAAATCGAAAGACGGTATGACTTTAAAAGCTCTTGAATTACCAGGGTTATGGAATGGGGGAATGGCGGAGTGGAATACGATTTTCGTGGAAGTGCCGGCTATAACGTTTAATCCGGTCAAGACATTGCTGGATTTGCTTCGCCCAGAGCATCAACCTCAGCAGGAGACGACATGAGTTTTTTTAAGAGCGGATTTATTGTCCTTACGATTTTTTTTCTGTATTCAGGGTGTGCACCGACGCAGGATCAGAAATCGATGCCGCCACGCTTGATTGTATTTATTAGCATCGATCAATTTCGATATGATTATCTCACGCGTTTTGCACCGTATTTCGGCCCGGATGGTTTTAATTATCTTCTCTCACGGGGCGCTAATTTTACCGAAAGCCACTACGAGCACGCCACCAATGAAACTGCGGTTGGACACGCCACCATGATGAGCGGAACGTATCCGTACCGGCATGGCATTATTGCCAATGACTGGTATGATCGTACATTACGGCGTAAAGTATATGGCGTCGAGGACACGCTGTCGCCGATTTTGGGCGTTAAAGAGTATGGCAAAACCGACGGCCGGTCACCAAGAAAATTTTCAGGAACCAATCTGGCGGATCAATTGAAACTTCATACGGACGGGCGTGCCAAAGTTTTTGGTATAAGCAATAAAGACCGCTCTGCGATTCTCATGTCCGGTAAAATGGCTGACGGAGTTTATTGGATGGATGAAAAAATAGGAAGGATTGTGACGAGTTCTTACTATATGAACGATTATCCAGAATGGATGAAAACATATCAAGCTTCCAAACCTTTGGATAAATGGAAGGGAGCGAAGTGGGAAATGATATTACCGCCGGATGAGTATCCGAAAATTGATAAAAAATTTGAACAGTATTACGATGTTAAAGCGGGTATCGGAGAAACATTTCCACACACCATAGGTTCGGAAAACGATAAAAAAGACAGAAATTATTATGAAGCTTTAATTCGTTCGCCTTTTGCAAGCGAAGCGCTTTTGGATATGGCTAAAGAATTAATAATACGCGAGAACTTGGGCGACGATGCCGTTACAGATATTTTGTGCGTAAGTTTTTCTGCGAATGACAAAATCGGACACATGTTCGGACCTATGAGCCGGGAGGTTATGGATATTACCGTCAGAACAGACCGCTATCTGGCGGAATTGTTTAAATTTTTGGACCAGGAAGTAGGACTGCAAAATATTTTGTTTGTCTTGACTTCGGATCACGGAGTGCCGCCGATCCCGGAAATCATGTCCTCGCGGCGGATTGAAGCCTATCGTCTGATTCCGGATACGGTTAGACAAATTGCCGAAACAGAAATGATTAAAAAATTCGGCCGCCTGATCCGAGAAAAACGTTATGTTGAGATTATTGAAGAAGCAAATTTATATTTCAATGATGCGGCATTAGCCGAAAAAAAGATTGATAAAAATGCCGCAGAAGAGTATATTAGCACGTTTTTGAAAAACAACGTCAAAGGTATCGATCGCATTTATACCTCACAGCAACTCAGCGAGGGGCGGATACCGGATGATGCCATTTCACGGGCAGTTTTCAAAAATTATTATAGCGGACGAACAGGCGATTTATTTTTAGTTCTGGATCCATACTGTATTTGGAGTTGGATCGGTAAGGGGACCGATCACGGAGAGCCGCAATCGTACGACAATCACGTACCGATGATTCTGACCGGCATCAATTGGATCAAACAAGGAACGTATTATCAACGTTGTTCTCCGGCAGATATTGCACCCACGCTGGCGGCGATTTTGAAGATCGAGCAACCGAATGCGTCGGACGGAAGAGTGCTTAATGAAGTTATTCGATAGACCCAATTCAACAATCTAAAAGGAGTCCTAAGCAATGGCAGGAATGATAACGAATATTAAGTATGTTTGTGTGTATGTATCGGATTTCGACCGGTCTTTGGCATTTTACCGGGACGGCTTAGGATTGGAAGTTACATACCAGGAAGATGGCTTTGCTCAGTTTAATACTGACGGTGCCATCCTGACGATTGAAAAAGGGGGAGAAAAAAGCGATCATCCTAAAGACCACAAGAAAAACGGCGTTCTGATTCAATTCGAAGTAGAAGATCTGGAAAAAACGGTTGGCACTTTGAAATCCAAAAACGTTAAATTCACACAGGATGTGACGGACGTGGAATTTGGCCAAGTGGCGACCATTGTGGATCCGGACGGACATCAACTGCTGCTTTTGGAACAATAAAACGAACTTACCTGTTTGCTGTCCGGAACATACAATCTTCGGACAGCATTTCTACGACTTAACATCAACGTCAAACTGAGGACGGAATGGCGACGGTTACGTATTTGGAAGCAATTTCGATGGGATTGCGCGAGGAAATGCTCCGCGATTCTAATGTCTACTTGATCGGAGAAGACATCGGCGTTTACGGCGGTGCTTTTAAAGTAACGAAAGGCTTTATTGATGAATTCGGCGGTGATCGAGTAATGGACACTCCGATCTCCGAAGCCGGCATTATCGGTGTATGTGTCGGATCGGCGTTGATGGGACTTAGACCAGTTGCAGAGATGCAATTTGCCGATTTCATCTCTTGTGGCTTCAATCAGTTGGTGAATCAAGCCGCTAAGTTACACTACCGGTGGGGCGAAGCCGTGCCGATGGTAGTGCGGTGTCCTTCGGGCGGAGGCGTTCACGGCGGTCCTTTTCACTCGCAAAATCCTGAAGCCTGGTTTTTTCATGTTCCCGGTCTCAAAATCGTATCACCTTCCACGCCGTATGACGCCAAAGGCTTGATCAAAGCGGCAATTCGTGATAATAATCCCGTGTTGTTTTTTGAACACAAATATCTGTACCGTCGCATCAAAGGCGAAGTACCGGAAGATGACTATATCGTTCCTATCGGCAAAGGCGAAATCAAGCGTGAAGGAAAAGACATTACCGTCATTGCCTACAGTTCGGCCGTGCATTGGGCATTAGAGGCGGCAGAACAAATTCAAAAAGACGACGGTGTGAGCGTAGAAGTGCTGGACTTGCGCAGCATTTTGCCGTACGATAAAGAATTGATCTTGCAGTCGGTCAAAAAAACTAACAAAGCCATTGTCGCGCACGAGGCGACTTTGACCGGAGGTGTGGGCGGAGATATTGCTGCTTTCATTACGGAAAACGCTTTCGAACATCTGGATGGTCCGGTCAAACGTTTGGCAGCTTTAGATACGCCGGTACCATATAGCCCGCCGCTGGAAGCGCACTTCCTTCCCAATAAAGAAAAAATGCTGAAAATGATGCGGGAACTGGCAGCGTTTTAGAGAACTACCAATTCGGGCAGTGGAATTAATTTGGAAATTTTTTTAGGCTATCTAAGTTAATCTTTAAATTAATTTAATGCCAATACCTTAATTAAGGCGTCGATTTATGCAAAAAAAATTATTGTACTTATTAATTTTCTCCACCTTTACGTGGCCGCTTTCCGCTCAGAAGAAAGTTCAAGTCGAAGTACATCTTAAAGATCAAAGCAAATTTGTCGGGGAAACAGATTTTAGTGATGTTTCGTTTGTAACAAAATACGGAACGTTAAAGATTCCGGTTTCTGAGATTTCAACCATTTTTCTTAGCAGCGGCCGTAACGACGAATTAAAAGCGCGGGTTTCTCAACTCATTGCCGATCTCGGCAGTGACAGTAAATCCGTGTCGGACAAAGCTGAAGAAGCGATACTTGAACTCGGTATTGATGCCGTCGGGTATATTCACAAATATCTCGACGACCAGGCTGTGAAAGAATCGGATGTGTACGGAACGAACGACCGGTTGACTCAGATTCTCCAACAGATTATGTCTGCCGCCGGTGATATGGAATACCGCGAAACGGATCGTATTGTCCTGAATGATGATTCACAAATGGACGGGACATTCAATCAAAGTGAAATTACCTTGCGTACCAATTTCGGCGTATTAAAAATCGCACGGAAATATATTCATTCCATTACTATTCAAAGCGTTGAAGGACAAGAAACGATAAAAAGCTTTTCCGTTATGGCCAATCAATATATTACATCTAATCCGGACGGAAAAGGTTATCTGAATACTAAAATCAAAATTAAAAGAGGCGATCGATTGAGTATTCGCGCCAATGGTTCTGTGTGGCTTGCATACTGGGCCAAATCGTTCACGCCTCCGGGTAGTGCTACGGATGGTTATGGAAGTGACGGTATGCCTTACGGCGCTTTGATCGGTCGTATCGGTGAAAGCGGTTTGCCGTTTCTCATCGGCGCAAAATATAACAATATCGCCCAAGATAACGGCGTTTTGTATTTGTCAATCACCGATTATGCCTTTTATGCGACGAATACCGGCGAATATCGTGTAACCTTGCGTGTTAATAAATAGACGTATTTCAATAAAATAACCCTATCCAATGAAACTACGTGAATTGCAACTGATGTTGCTTTTGACCGTTGTATGGCTTGGCCAAAGCTATGCTGAAAATTTCGACGGCGTTCCTGAAGAAAAGGACTTTTTGAAAGATGCTTATCTTGACGCAGTCGAACATTTTCCTGAACATATCACAACCCCCATTGACGAGCTTCATTTCTCGGTATATCAGGGCTTTTCGGTCGATTTAGACAAAGATGGCGTGGATGAAATGATTGTGGCCGGGGATATTTCAGGAGAAAGCATTTATGTGGTTATGGGGTACTATTGGGAAAACAATCGCTGGCATTGTCGTATTCTGAATAGAAGTTTGGGCGGAGGTATTCACGATTTTCGTATCATCGATGTTAATAACGATGGACGTTCGGAAATTTTTTCGGTATTACAAGATTCTCAATATAAACAGTATTGTAAAATTTACCGCTTTGTGCCGCAGAATAGCGATAAATTTGAAAGCCTTTTTGTATATCAGACAGAAGGCGGATTTGTCAGTTCATGTAATTTCTTACTGCTCAAAGCTAAAAATAATGACATCTATAAATTACGTGTTGACGAAGTGATTTATGCAGCTGACGAAGAGGGAGGCGATATTATCCAACGTACGTATGTCTATACTTTAAATAATAATACTTTCGTTCTGGAAAGCCGAAGCGATTCAAACGATCCTATCCGTCGTAATTAGGGAACAAATTTAAAGGATATTTTTATGTTTGTTTTATGGTTTGTGAAATTGTATTGGGTGTGGATCATTCTTGGCATCATTATTCTTGCCTCGAGTGTTTTTGGGGGTATCAGCATCCTAGGTATTGTTATCGGTAGTGTTGTGGCACTGTTCGGATTAATTGCGCGCAAAGCCATGCAAAGTGACAGTTTAAGGCAACGCATTGATCGGAATTTGTAATTCTCTTTTTAGTTCTGCAACTACTCCTCCCCTGAAGAAGCCCGAAAATCGGGCTATTGCCGCCGATTCATCGCCTCTTAAAACTTCTTACACGCGGTTGACTTTCGCAGATTATTTTTTTACATTTGCCCGCCACATTTAAATGCGAGGAGTACTACTATGGCACGGAAATTTCAAAATTGTATCAGTGGAAAATGGCAAGACGCTTTAAGCGGGGAAACTTTTGAAAATCGTAATCCTGCAAATTGGGAAGAAATAATAGGTTTATTTCCTAAATCAAACGCGGAAGATGTCAATCAGGCGGTTGCGGCGGCTAAGAAAGCGTGGGATGCATGGCGATTGATGCCGGCTCCGAAACGAGGCGATATTCTCAGAAAAGTCGGCGATCTGATGAATGAACGCAAAGAAGCGCTGGCACAAGATATGACACGCGAGATGGGAAAAGTTTTAGCCGAAACTCGTGGTGATGTTCAGGAAGGCATCGACACGGCCTATTATGCCGCGAGTGAATGCCGGCGTTTATTTAGTCACACGGTTCCTTCGGAATTACCTAATAAATTTGCCATGGCGATTCGTACGCCGATCGGGGTTGCGGGTATTGTAACGCCTTGGAATTTTCCAATGGCTATACCGACATGGAAAATATTTCCGGCATTGGCCTGCGGTAATTGTATCGTGTTCAAGCCGGCGTCGGATACACCGCACACCGCAAGCAATCTGGTCGAAATATTGATCGAAGCGGGCGTACCGGCCGGCGTAATCAATATCGTACACGGTGGCGGAAGTTCGGTCGGAATGAAAATTGTCGAACACCCGGATGTGGAACTGATCAGTTTTACCGGTTCATCCGGCGTTGGCAAAACCATTGCATCGGCTTGCGGTAAAACGCTCAAACGCGTATCGCTCGAACTTGGCGGTAAAAACGCACAGATAGTGATGGATGATGCTAATCTGGAATTGGCGCTTGACGGCGTCCTGTGGGGTGCTTTCGGAACGACTGGCCAACGCTGTACGGCAACCAGCCGGCTTATTCTACATGAAAAAATTCACGATCAATTTCTCGACATGCTCGTCAAACGAACTGAAAAATTACGTATCGGCAACGGGCTGGAAAAAGGAATCGAAGTTGGACCTTGTGTGAATGAAGGTCAATTGAACACCGTAGAAGAATATGTGAAAATCGGAATGTCGGAAGGTGCAAAACTTGTATGCGGCGGTAAACGGCTTACCGACGGCGATTGGAAAAAAGGCTGGTTCCATCAACCGACGATTTTCGCAGGCGTTAAACCGGGCATGCGGATCGAACAGGAAGAAATTTTCGGACCAGTTTTGTCCGTCGTTAAAATAAAAGATCTGGACGAAGCTATCACGGTTTTGAACGATACGGTTTACGGACTCTCCTCATCGTTGTACACCCGTAATATCAATCACTCGTTTAAAGCCATTCGCGATATTAAAGCCGGAATCACGTATATCAATGCCCCGACGATCGGCGCGGAAGCACATTTGCCGTTCGGAGGCGTGAAAGAAACCGGTAACGGGCACCGGGAAGGCGGGTGGCCGGTGTATGAATTTTTCAGTGAATTAAAAACGGTTTACGTCGACTATAGCGACAAATTACAACGTGCGCAAATCGACAATTATTAATTATGAATTTTTTAACTGACATTGGCGTGGAAAGCACTCTGAGCTTGCTTGCAGAGTGCTTTCGTGACTGGCGCGCACAACAAGTTGTCTTGATCGGGCGCCGTCGATGCCTCCTCAAACCGGAATGGAGGGTTTGAGAAGTATCTCCTTTTAATAAACGATAACTCTTACACGTTTATCCAAGGAGAATGTCATGTTAAATATTCATGTCAATCCTGCCAGTGTTCACGCGACTCTAAAAAAACATATGTTGGTTGACGGCTATGATTTCGTTTTGGACACAAAAAAAAGCCGTGGGTCCAGAATTATCGATTCCATTACCGGCAAAACCTATCTTGATCTTTTTTCTTTTTTCGGTTCTTCGCCAGTAGGTATGAATCATCCGGCGATGCAATCAGCCGAATTTCGTGAAGGTCTGATTGAAGCCGCAACGAACAACCCTTCCAATTCTGATATTTACACAACCATCATGGCCGAATTTGTAGCCACATTCAGCCAGGTTGGAATTCCCGAATATTTACCGCATTTGTTTTTGATTTCCGGCGGTGCGTTGGCTGTAGAAAATACGATAAAAACTGCCTTCGACTGGAAGGTGCGCAAACAATTTCCAAGTGGTTTTTCATCGATAGACGAAGAAGAAAAATACGTCAATTCGATGAAAGTCATTTATTTCAAAGAAGCTTTTCACGGCCGCAGCGGTTATACGATGACTATGACGAATACACATTACCGCCACAAAGTTCAGTATTTTCCGAAATTCGACTGGATCAAAGCGCCTAATCCGAAAATCGTTTTTCCTCTTAATGAAACTAATGTAAACGATGTGAAACGTCGCGAAGATGAATGCATGGCTTTTCTGAAAGATCAGTTAAAAAAATATAAAAACCAGATCGCCGCGTTGATCATTGAACCGATTCAGGCTGAAGGCGGTGACAATCATTTTAGAGTTGAATTTCATAAGGCATTGCGACAGTTATGTGATGAGAACGAAATGCTTTTTATTTACGATGAGGTTCAAACGGGTGCCGGTCTTACCGGTAATTTTTGGGCACATCAAGGAATCGGAGTCAAACCGGATATCATTTCCTTCGGCAAGAAAATGCAAATATGCGGTATTCTGGCAGGCAAACGGGTCGAAGAGGTTCGTGATAACGTGTTTGAAAAACCCAGCCGGATCAATTCCACCTGGGGCGGAAATCTGACCGATATGTACCGGTCAACGTGGTACTTGAAAATTATCCATGAAGAAAAACTCGTGGACAATGCTAAAAAACAAGGCGAATTGATTCTCCGTCGTTTACATGAATTGCAGAAAGATTCGAGTTTAATTTCCAATGTCCGTGGCGCCGGGTTGATGTGTGCTTTTGATTTGCCGACTGAAGCTCTACGCGATCAGGTTTTTTCAAAAACTAAAGAAAACGGATTGCTGATCTTAAAATGCGGTGAAAAAAGCATTCGTCTCCGTCCTGCGCTCAATGTCACTGCATCGGAAATTGATGAGGCGGCCGAGATTCTGAATCGTACGATGAAGCAAATCCGTGGCTAATTAGTATTAACTTGACAAACGCCGTTTCAATTTCTATATTACCGCGCTTAAAAAAATAAATCATCGGGGTGTAGCGCAGCCCGGTTAGCGCGCCTGCTTTGGGAGCAGGATGTCAGGAGTTCAAATCCCCTCACCCCGACGAAGTATCCGGCAAGTAAAATCACTTGCCGGTTTTTTTTTGTAATGTAATCGAGCGAATTGCTGCTTGACAATAAAAGAATTTATACTGAACTTATTTTAGCATTCCACACAACAAATTCAGTTCTTTCCATGAAAACACCACTGCAACTGCGGGGAGAAATTTGGAAAAAAGTTAAAGAGACTGACGATAAATACGAGATTAGTAATTTTGGTCGTGTGAAGAGTTTTAATCACAAAAAGGAAGGAAAGTTCCTGACTGGCAAAATTGTCGGAGGATATCAATGTATCGATATGCGAATCGATGATAAACGGCACAACGTTTACGTTCATAAATTAGTGGCTCAGTATTTCGTTCCGAAAGACAATAAAAATAAAAGTGCCGTTGTTCATATCGATTGGAACAAAAAAAATAATCACTATAAAAATCTTAAATGGGCAACGCACGCGGAAGTATTTCGGCGCAATGAAAAAAAATATAAAAAAGTTTATAATGCATTTCGCGGCAGTAATGCATTTAACAGCAAAATTTCAAAAGCGGATGTTCGTTCGATCCGTAAATTGCTGAGTGAAGGCATTAAACAGAAAAAAATTGCCAAAAAATTCAAAATCAGTGAAATGCAAATTACGCGGATCAAAAGGCACGATAATTGGAAGGATGTATAAGCCTAATTTTATAAGTTTATTTTCTCATCATTGCCCTGATATCATCAATGATCTTCTCATCCGGATACATCAAAGGCGACC
>JAIBAF010000089.1 GCA_019695335.1 bacterium | reverse complement strand
GCAACTCCGTTATTATTGATGTTGGAAGTAAAATCCTTGTATAACGCTTCAATGGCTGTCGCAGGGAATGTTTCGTTTTTCATTATTTCCAGCCGGTCCGTCATTACTTTTTTTCTTTTGTTAAAATCTTTTTCACTTCCGGTATAAAATGTAATGTCGTGTACGGGCAGGAAAGCCGGATTTTTATATAAGTTCTCAACTGAATCGGTAGTCAATTTATTGGCTTCTGCAAATTCATTGACACGTAATTTCGAAATCGTTTCAACGTTTACAAAAAATTCTTCTTCCAACGATTTGACGGCCTGGCTTTTCGCAACGGCAATGGCGTTAGCATTCATAAATTCCTGATCGAGATGAAGCGCCCGTAAATTCGTTTCGGCTTCCGCCCACTGGCTGTCTTTCAGCGCGGCGCTGATCAGATTTTTCTGACGATCGAGCGATAATTGATCCACGTCAGTATAATGACCTAAAAAGAAATCCAGGTCTTTGTTCTTTTTTAAAAGTCGGATCACTCCGCGATAGTCAGACGTTTCTTTGAACGTATTGATTTGCGGTGCCAGAATTTCAGCACGTTTGTAGGACGCTTCAAGCGCGATGATGGATTGAGTGGACGAAGCCGTTTCTTTAGTTAGCAGAACAACGCAAGGGTAATTTTTGTAATCGCCAAAAACAGCCGCGTCAACGGATGGAATACGTTTTTTCAACGCGGCAACTTCCGTCAGTATGCCGGGGTAAAAATTATTGCCCGGCCATGTTTTCATGGTCGCGACTTTATTTTTAACGGCATTCAATTCACCGGCATACGGTTCGAAAGGCGTTGCAAATGAATTGAATTGACGAATAAAAGCGGATTGAGCTTTAAAATCGGACGCCACACTGTCATGGCAGACTTTGTGCAACGAATCGATCGTATTGATTTCCAAAGTAACAGGCAAAACGTCATTTTTATTTTTCAAAACCGTATCATAATATTGTGTGACTTCCCTAAGGCGGTTGCCGAAAACTTTTTTTGCTTCGGCTATCACATTGGCCGGCCAACGGTTTTCCGGTTTGAGATAAGTCAGGAGATCGGGAACGGCATTGACAAAAGCGTCCGTCTTACCACGGGTTTTGAATTCCGTATTGAAAATCTGAATTGTTGCGAGATAATCGGCTTGAAATTTTAATTCATCTTCAATATCGGATTTCAATTGTTTGTAATTTTGATAAGCGATGTCGTTGTAGGTGACGATGTCGGATGGAAACGTTTGCTTGATTTCTTCAAGCGCACTGTTCGCATCGTTTAGTTGATCGGTTCTGGATTGAATATCTTTGATAGCTTTTTCAAAATCGAATCCTTCGAATGAAAAAGACTGGCCGAGTGTTTGATAAGGTTGCCGGTCGGTACGATTTTGCTCCAAAGCTTTCTTAAGTTCGGCGTTTTTGATCTCCCACTTGTACCGCCATACCGGCACGTACCGATAATCCATCCGCAGCAAAAAATCGTTTTTCACGGAATCGATCACCCAATAAAAAACAGACGCGGTGGTATCCAGCGCAAAAACACTCAGGCTGTCGGGCAGATGCGTTTCATCTTCCATAGTTGTAATCACGCCCTTACCGTCGTCGAATGCTCGCGTGAGAAACGAATGGATGGTTGATTTATCTGAAAGTTGAAGCACGAGGTAAAAGTTAATGGCTTTCGTTCGAGGAAATTTAATAAAATACTTTTTATCTTTTTCTAGCTCGAACGATTTTTTGTCATTTTTTAATTCAATAAAACCCCCTTCGACAGGCGAAACGGGCGGTTTGGGTTCCAGTTCTTTATATGCCGCACAGCCTGCCAAAAGGATCAGGCTTGTTGCCGTGAAAAAAAATCGCAAAGTCATAGGAACTCCTTTGAAAGTAAAATTAGATTACAGCAAGGTATCAAAATTGAAAAAAGGGTGCAAGATAATCCGGCAGGGTAATAAAATTACAATGTATAACTCAACATCCAGAAATAATGAAACGTTTGCCAGCGAATTTCTTTGGCGCTGGATTGAAGTAATTGACGTACAAACGCTTCACTTGGAAAATTTTTGACAACCGTGTGAATCGATCCATCTTCGAGCTTCCTTTGCTGATACGAATTTCCGTCAGAATCGTGAAACGCGATAGGCGTGCTGCTGCCTTCGACGTAGCAGTTGTCCAGAAACACCATCCGGCTCCCGGACTTGAAAAGCCTGTGAAAACTTTCCAGAAATGCCGGCAATTCTTTTAATAAGAAATGTGACCAGATAAAACCGCCAAAACCCGAGTCGAACTGAGCCGCGAATTCATTCAGATTATTTAAATCCCGTTGAAAAAATTCCACGTTATGATGGGCATAATCTTTGGCGCGAGCGACGGCCAGCACTTCTTCGTTAATATCCGTAGCTAAAATACGTTTAGCGACCATTGACAACTGATACGTCCAATAACCAGTACCGCATGCAATTTCCAAAATCGATCGTCCAGCCAAACTTTGTTGAACTCCCGCGATCAATCGGTTCAAATCCTCTTGACGTTCCGGGCGATGATATAACTTTTCGTATTCGTGTGCGCGTTTGGCGTAATAATCGATCATAGGCTGATTCATATTCTATTGTACGAATTTTTGAAATAAATGTTCAGATGTTTTTTTGAATGAAAATCATTTTGATTTTTTTATATTAGTGACGTCCGAAGAGTACATCGATGATACGGATAAACTAATCACCACGGATTTTAGTAATAATTTTTTTAAATCATGAATCGCACTGATCGTCTTATTGCCATCGTGTTATTACTGCACAGCCGTAAAGTTGTTCGGGCGAAAGAAATTGCGCGCCATTTTGATATTGCGATTCGCACGGTATACCGCGACATGAAGGCGCTTAATGAAGCCGGCGTTCCGATCGCCGCGGAATCGGGTGAAGGCTACAGCCTTGTCGAAGGGTATCATTTGCCGCCGGTAATGTTTACCCGCGAAGAAGCCAGTGCGTTGTATCTTGGCGGTAAACTGGCCGAACATTTTACTGATCAGTCTTTGCGTGAGCCGATTGCCTCGGCGATGACAAAAATCCATGCCATTTTACCGCTTGAAAAGAAAGATTATCTCGAACGACTCGAATCGTCTACGGCGATTTTTGGTAAGCGTATTCGATTCAAAGACGGATTTGTCGACGATGCGTTGTCATCGATCCAGGATGCAATCGTACACCGAAAACTTTTGTCGATTGATTATTATTCCAATCATAGCGATTCAGTCACGCAACGAAAAGTCGAACCGCTTGGGCTTATCTATTATTCCGATTATTGGCACTTGATCGCCTATTGCCGAATGCGTAAGGATTACAGGGATTTTCGTACTGACCGAATTAAAGCAATGACATTGATGGATGAGTCCTTTAACGGTCATGACGATTTTTCAGTTAAAGCTTATTTTGAAGAACATAACCGGATGGATACTTTTACCGAAGTCACGGTGATATTCAAAAAATCAGTGGCCAATTATCTGCGCGACCGGAGTTATTACGGTTTGGTCGAACAAAAAAATACGGGTGACGGCGTGATCATGACCTTTATGATCCCGGAAATCAAATACATCATTGGATGGTTATTATCGTTCGGTGATAGCGTGCGGGTGCTCGCGCCGATAGAATTAAATCAGTTGCTTTTGAAAGAGGCGGAGCGACTGGTTGAACAGTATCGACAGGGATAAAAAAGAATACGTAAAAACCTATTGCAGCTTTTTACGTACGCCGAGCGGGAGTGTTTGTACGACGAGATGATAGGAATCATCGATCCACTCATAAATCAACTTGTCCGGCAACGTTCCGTCTATCAAAACCGTATTCCAATGTTTTTTGTTCATGTGATAACCCGGAATGACCTGCTCGTATCGCTCGCGTAATTCAATAGCTTTTTCAGGATCGCATTTTAAATTAATGCTGTCAAAAAGGTGAACATCGGTCAGTGCGAACATTTTTCCGGCGACTTTAAAAACCAGTGTTTCTTCGTCGAACGGAAATCCTTCGGTAACGCTTTTCTTGGAAAGGCAGTAACGCCGGAACGATTCAAGATTCATTTTTAAAATTTTCATTTTTATGAAAAAAAAATTAACCAAAAAAATCACAGAAACTGAATTCGATAATGGCTATTGGTATGCCAGTGAAATCAAGAGTTTTGCAAAAGAGATAGGCGTTCGCCATTTCTCAAAACTCCGAAAAGATGAACTTGAAAAAATCATAAAACATTTTATTCGTACGGGAAAGACCTCTTCATCTACCCGAAAGAATATTGTCCAGTCAGGAAAAAAAGATTATGAATTGGGACTGAAATTAAATTTAAAAATAATTAATTACACAAACAATCAGGAGACTAAACGTTTTCTTGAAAAAGAAGCCCTAAAAATTAATCTGAAATTGAAACGAAAGTCTGGTGCACGATATCGGCTTAATCGATGGCGGGAAGAACAAATCGACAAAGGCCGAAAAATCACCTACGGCGATTTAGTCAGACAATACGTCAAGTTGAATGATACTTCCAGACCTTTTAAGAAAATCCCTCACGGGCGGTATATTAACTTTCTTGCCGATTACTTAGCCAATGAAAAAAATAGAAATCGCGAAGATGCGATCAAAGCGTGGAAAAAATTAAAAAAACTGAACATACCCAAAGATTATCAATCATGGAAGAAAAGCAATAGATCTTAAAATAAAAAAAACTCCGGCATTTCTGATAAATATGCCGGAGTTATAATTAAAAAAAGGAATAAGCCTATTCCGTTTCGCACAGCTTTTTAATATTCGCCAGTCCTTTTTCGAAATCCGGTCCGAGCATTCCATCCATACCCAGTCCGAAATAACGTCCTATGGGATAATCCATCTCGCCTTCATACGTCCACGTTACTTTGGTTCCGCCTTCAGCATCGGCAAATGTCCACAAATCTTTGGCAACAGCTTGCATGGGTTTCAGAAATGTAAGTTTAGATTCAATCGATTTTCCCGGATCGACTTTTTCAATGACCAGCGAACCGACGCCGACTGTTTCGCCCTCCCATGTCCATGAATGGCCCGGCTCTTTCGGTATGCCGGACATGGTATTTTTGGCTGTTGGTTCCATCTGGCTCCATGTATTCCATTTCGTATAATAATTAAAATCGGCGACTTTGTCGTAAATTTCCTGTGCCGGCTTATTGACCACGATCGATCGCGATACTTTTACTGTCTTCGGTAAAAATAAAGCGACGATCAGAAATAAGGCAATCAGCACTCCCAATCCTATAAGAATTTTTTTAAGCATACGGCCTCCTCATGGTTGAATTTCAAAAACGTTAAGACCGCTTAATTTGAAGCCGAATATCCAATAATGCAATGGCCAAAATAGGGTACGATATTTAAGAATGCCTACTTCCAGATTCCAATAATTCCACCCATGATCATAAAAGTGATGGCGTGATAACCGGCATTGATCAAAAATAGCTTCATTGATTTGCGTTCGAATAAATATGTAACGCCGAGCGAACAGGCGACCCATCCGATTCCGGCCAATGCGCCGGCTGTGATACCCCATGCCAAATCCGGCGGACCTTGCAGAAAGGCCGCAAGATTGAATGACATGATCAATGCCAAAATAAACGAACCACCGAAAATCATTCCTTGGTTGCCGCCTTTCAGGCTTTCCTCGGTAAAGCCGTTTTCAATCATCCAGCTTTTGGCGAATAAAATTGGCGAATACCAAATACCACCGATAACAAACGATGACAATGCTGCCACCACGACGGCGAGATAATTAATTTGTGACATGTCCATATACGATCTCCTTATGATTTATGGTAACTTTGAACCTCGTGCACTAAACCATGGATGAATTTCATACGCCAATCGACCGGCCGCTATCGCCGGGTCATTGGCCAAAAGTTTTTCAACTTCTTCTTTCGATGAAACATCAAAAATGAAAATTCCTCGCCAGTCGCCATCATCTAAAAACGGTCCGGCAATAGCCAGTTTACCCATATCGGCCATTTTTTGAATATTGGCCATGTGTCCTTTTTGTAATTCTTTGACGGTCGTTGTATCCTGGTCACGATGAGTACCTTTTTTCAGCATGACAAAATAATACGTTTTCATTTCGTATTTTTTTTCCTGGGCCGATAATCCCCAGAAACCCGATAACAGCAAACTCAATGCAATTATAATGCGCATAATTAGCTCCTGAACAAAACAAAAGTTGTTATTTTCCGAATACAGCTTTAATTTAAACGACTATTTCATAGTTTGTCAAAAGTTAGTTTACTCAAACCAGAATTATGGCCGCTGAAGCAGGAAAATCTAATACTGAATTTTTCGTTCAAATTTCATCAGACTTGAAAGACGGCAAAATCAGGCTGATCGGTATTCCGTTATTTGGGATCATCATTCCCCATTTGACGGGATTGTTTGGACATTTGCCGTGGAGTCATGCGGCGCATTGGTGGGGATATATATATTTCATTCTTATTTCTTTTTTGATATGGCACGGTAATCGCTATTTTCTTTTGCAACAACGCCGCTACTACGATTGGTTCAACCATCCTGTTCGTAAACTGATCCTGCTTTTGTTTGCAAACGTGTTTTACACAGCCCCGTTAACTGTTGGAATGTTACTCGGATGGTATGCTTTATCGGGAGTGGACGTGCAGTGGAATGTAATCGAGCTTGTGACGCTGATGTGCGTTATTTGCGTGATTTTCATTACGCATGTGTATGAAACGGTGTACCTGATTCAGCAACGTGAAAGCGATCGCGTCACATTTGAAAAACTTCAACGCGCAAAAGCGGAAGCGGAACTTGAGGCATTAAAAACGCAAATTGATCCGCACTTCATGTTCAATTCACTGAATACTCTTTCGTATTTGATCGAACATGAGCCGAAGAAGGCGATGCTTTTTAACGAAAGCCTGGCCGATGTGTATCGGTATATTTTGTTGAACAAAGATAAAGAGATGGTTTTTCTTAGAGACGAGCTGGTGTTTCTGAATCATTATTACGCAATGATGAAGATCCGTTTCGGTGAAAGCATAATGATACACCTTCCCGATACAGACTCGCAGGACGATTTACTCATTCCTCCGATTTCATTACAAATTTTACTCGAGAACGCAGTAAAACATAATGAACTTTCCGAGCGTCGTCCATTAAGCGTTGATTTTGAATTAACCAGCGACACCATGATCGTGCGAAACCCAGTTCAGGAAAGATTGAACAAAAAACCATCGTCTCGAATCGGATTGAAATTGTTGAGTGAACGTTTTGAATTAATCATGAATCGTAAAATTGAAATTCTGAATGAACAGCAGTTTTTTACCGTGAAACTTCCGCTGTTGAGGACGTCGGCATGAACGTATTAATCATTGAAGATGAAAAGCCGGCAGCAGATCAATTAATGCGCCTTCTCAAACAAACCAGTGCGTCCGTGGAAGTTGTCAGGACGATCGGAAGTATCCGGGAATCAGTGGCCTGGCTGGCGCAGAACGAAATGCCCGATTTGATTTTGTTGGATATTGAGTTGTCGGACGGACGTTCATTGGAAATTTTCAAACAATGCCGGATTACATGTCCCGTAATTTTCACGACGGCGTATGACGAATACCTGATAGAAGCATTCGGTTACAATGGTATCGATTATTTGCTGAAGCCGATTCGTGTGGATAAGCTTAAAAGCGCTCTGCAGAAATATGAAAAATTGCGATCGCACTTTACTGGACGGATCGACGCGTTGTTGCAAACAGTTGCAGCTGAAAAACCGCGTTATAAAGAACGATTGTTAGTCAAAAAAGGCGTTGATTTCGTGTCAATCAAAACCGAAGAGACGGCGTATTTTTACAGCGAATTTAAAATTACTTTTTTGGTCGATCGTGCAGGACAAAAATATATGCTCGACAAACCGTTGGGCGTTTTGGAAGAAGAGCTCGATCCAAAAGCTTTTTTCCGACTCAATCGGAAATATCTGGCGCACATCCAGGCTATTACCCGATTCAAATCATTTGAAAAAGGAAAAATCCGCATCGACCTTTCGCCGGCCGTTAAAGAAGAAGTTCACATCAGCCAGGAAAAAGCAGCGGATTTTAAAATGTGGATGGAAAAATAGTTTTATTTTTTCAGTTCGTTGATCTGTTTTTGTGCTTGCCCGTTTTTTGGATTGATGGATAAAACTTTTTCGTATGCCTGAATGGCTCCGGCTTTATCGCCTTTTTGTTTCAGCCAGCCTCCGACAGTCATATACGTTCGTTCCGTTGGAAAAAATTCTGCATTTAAATTGGCAACCATCGCCGCATCATCGGCTGTATTTAGACGGTCGCATACTCTTAAGAGCATTCCTTCTCTAAAGTCATAAACGAAACTTCCATAGTATTGATCGCGCAAATTCCGGTATAGAGTTTTTAAACTATCGATGCCTTTGGATGTGTAGGTTTCAACCAGCACGTCTTCGATCTTACGCGGTTTAGGGCTTCCGTGGTGACAGGTAGTGCACGTTACCTCTATAGGAGTCGGATTATCTTTAACGGCATTTCGGATCAGCTGTGAATTGATGGTCTTGACCATTGCAATCATTTCACGTGCGATTAGCTTAGGACGTTTTGCATCGGATACGAAATCAAATTCAGTAAGAGGTTTTCCTTCTTCACCGACATGACAATAACTGCAACGAATACCAAGGCCGTTGACATGCTCCATCATAGCATCCCGCAGTTCTTCCGGTTTTGTTTCTTTGGGGAGCACTTTTAGATTTTGTCCTTTTTCAGGCCATTTCCATTGCGCCGAAACCGGAAGCGCTATTACCATGATCAATGCTAATAAAAGTCTCATTCGATCTCCTTTTTAAAAAATTCAGACTGTACTTTTAAAAATAAAAAAAGAAATGCGAATGAGAAATTGATTTGTGATGAATGGGCAGGAGGCCGGGATGAAAAGGTTGAATTCAGGGATGAATTTTTAGCGAAAGAATTATTTATTGTACATAGTTGCAATGCGATTATCGACCTGATTAAGAAAATCATGCATAAATTCAGGTACCTGTGATAAGTTCGTATCGATCAACCAGTAACGATGTATGGAGGCCGTTTTGATTTCAATATAATATCCGCCTTGATCGACGGCATCGGGTTGTCCGATGACGGTCTCTTCAAGCGAAAGGATCTGATCCGGAATGGCTTCAAGCAAGCTTTTAGACTGTTCGTATTGATTGTGAGTTAAAGGAACATAAGATCCTTCATACGGTTGATTCGAACTTGGATATTTTTGAAGTGTATCGACGAATAACGCTTGGTTTTCGATTTTGTAAACCTGAGTACAATTCCCAATACAAAACCCCGCATACTTTCCGAAAACTAAATAATTACGATTGATGTTGTTGTCTGAACTACAAGATAAAATTATTAAACAGATTATTATTGAAAATCTACGGGCCATGTTTCAATCTCCATGTTAGTAATGATTAGCGAGTAACCCCACATATGCACTGTTCCTACTGAGTGATCGATGTAACCTTTGAACCGCACGCGGAGTCCGTCTTGCATAAATTGTTCATTAAGATTGACGGGATCATATTTCACGCTATCGTCGCCGGCAATTCCGTAAAAACCTCCCTCAAGCTCGATGAATTTAATAGTGCCGGCTTTTTTGACGTTATTTTCATCGTTATTATCGCAGGCAAACAACGTTAGAAAAAGCAATGGTATTAAAAAAAATCGCATGATTAAATTCCTTTTTACGGATTAACTAATTCAAGCCGGCATAAATCGAACCAAACGCTCCGGGACGCGAGTTGAGAAAAAGTACCTTGCAGCTTAACGACGATTGTATCGTTTTGAGGAAGGTCAATCGTGTCCTGCATCGAATAATAAGTCCAGTTTGTATCGTTGACCGGGATCGCTTTGAGCAACTCAAGTGAGTTAGTAAAATTGTACCCTAATGTTCCATCCGAACCTTCTGTCTTACCCCAACACGATAAATGAATGATATGTTGGCCTGCGGTCATTGGTACCGATTGTGTCAAAGAAAAAGGCTCGCCCCAATTTTCAGTAATTCTGGCCGATAAACTGCCTCCGGTATCCGGAACGTCGGTATCGAAAGTAATTTGTGAAGACATATTAGCGAAAGTCGTCCATCCTTCCGAACCTGATTCGAACGATCCATTGATAAGGAGGTTGCCTTCTTCGCGGTTAATTCTTTCATGATCGTTATCGCAGGCTATCAGTATCACTAGCCCGATCAATCCAATGTGCAATAAATAGCGTTTCATAATTTTTTCTCCGTTGACTGATTACATACTGACAACAATCATGCCGTTATGGAAAAAATTAAAAACATTAAATTTAGATATAATCCTTAAGTGAATTGCTTATCAGAAACTTAATATGTTTTCAAATTATGGATACTATTTGGAAACTTGCCGCGAGGCGAGTGAGTGGGCGATTTTCGCTTGTTCGTTCCATTGGCCGTAGAGTTTGCCTTTGGCAACGAGTTTGTGCAGGTGGGACAGAGTGTCCTGGTCGACATGACCGGGAGGAGCATTTTTGAGGGGTGTGCCGGGCAACGGCATAAACGTATGACCGTGAATTCGTGCGCCCATGCCCGTGAGTTCATCCGCCAACGCCAGCGAAGCACGAACGTCTTCGCGCGTTTCTTCAGGCAATCCGAAAATAAAGTCAACGTTAGGCAAAAAACCTTCTTCGATACAATAACGCACGGCACGGCGAATGCTTTCCACATCGTGGCCACGATGAAGTTTATCCAGCATCGACGACGAACCGCTTTGAGCGCCCATCAAGATGTTGTCATTGTGGCAATATTTTTTGATAAGGCGTAATGCTTCAGGCGTGACGTGTTCAGGCCGAACTTCCGAAGGAAACGTACCGAAGAAAATTCGTCCTTGTCCGGCGATAGTTTTGTGGACTGAACTCAACAGGTGTTCGATTTTTTCTAAATTGACTGATGCCTCGTCTGAACCATACGACAAAGAAGTTGGCGTAATAAATCGTACGTCTTTTGCACCTTCACTCATCATAAAAGCGACGTACTCGCATACATTTTCAACCGAACGGTGCCGGAATCGCGCTTTGAACATAAACGGCGTCTGACAAAAACTGCATGCATAGACGCAACCGCGAGTAATTTCAATCGGATTAACGCGTGAAAATTTCGGCGCCATCGGCGGAAATTCGTCTAAATCGATCAGTTCGCCTGAACCGTTGGAATGGTATTTACCATCGTGTAAAAAAGCGATGCCTTTGATGGTATCGATGTTTTTGCCATCAATGAGATTTTGAACAATCGCGGTAATGGTTTTTTCAGACTCACCGATAGCAACGTAATCGAATCCTGCGCGCAACGTACTTTCAGGTTCAGCTGTTGCATGAACGCCTCCGGCCAGATGTACAACTTCAGGATCGGTTATCGCTTGTTTTACAAACTTCAAATCGGCGATGCATTTCGTATAATGCGGAGAATAAAATGACCAACCTGTAAGGACTTTATGTCCTTGCGAACGCGTATCGAGGATCGCCGCAATCAGATTGTCAACGCGATTGGCCAGAATTATTTCCAGGTCTTGGGAATTAATTTTTTCCTGGATCGCTCCGATCAGGACATTAAGCGCGTATGTGTTCGTTGCTTTGTAGTAAAAAATAACGCTGATCATGGTCTATGGTACGATTTCATTAGCATTTAGACAACTCAAAATTCG
>JAIBAF010000088.1 GCA_019695335.1 bacterium | reverse complement strand
ATAAAATTAAAGCAAGCCATCAACAACATAAGAATTGCAGTGACTATTGAACCGATGATGGCTGACGGAGGAGTGGCCGATACCAACATGTTGCTCCGTGTACCTCTGGCATTGAGAGCAACTTCTCGCAGAGGTTCTATAAGAAAGCCTGAGAGGGGAAGTTTTAAATTAGCCGAGTTTTGTACGGCGACATAGCGCTGAAGGTGCTCCTGGATAGCCTGCACCGATCCCGGTTCACGCACTTGTATAAACAAACTTCCCGTCCAATGAGACCAGTTGTCAAACTCCGCCAAACCGACATCGGCAAGAATTGAATAAGGGGCAATGAAATCGAATTGAATACTTGAATTTTTTTGAAATTTCCGTGTCACACCGGAAATCGCCAATTCCCTTTTTTCTCCATTAGAGTACGTCACTGTCAAAATTTTACCGACCGGGCTTTCATCATTAAAATACTTCAGTGCATACTCTTCGGAAATCACCATACCGCTTTTATTATTCAAATCAACCGAACCCTCTTTGAGCGGAAAGGTAAACATGTTAAAAAATGCCGGATCGCAATATAAAATATTCTCATTAAACACTTGATCACGGTACCTTACAATCGACCGGTCGCTTTCAAACCTGACTGCATTTTCGATGGAAGAGAACTCATCTTTAAGAATCGGTCCCAAAGGAAGAGGCGCAATTCCCTGACGCACCTCCTGTTGATTGATAGTACGCATACCGATTACACGGTAAATGCTGCCGGCATTTTCATGAAAAGAATCGTAGCTGTAGCTGTAATCATAATTAAGATACGCTACAATGGCGCAGGCAATTGCAACGCTTAAACCGAACAGGTTTATTACGACGTACAATTTATTTCGCCATAAATTGCGAAAAGCGATTTTAATATAATTTTGGAGCATCCGTGTCCTCTTTTTTAAACAAACAACAGACGTAACGGTTATTCATATTTTAATGCTTCAACAGGATTAGCTGATGCAGCTTTAAGCGCCTGATAACTAACTGTTAGGAATGCGATCAGCATCGCCAGAAAACCTGCCAGAACAAAAATCAGTATGCCGGGTTCAATTTTATAAGCAAACTCCGTCAGCCATCTATCCATCGCCCAATAAGCCAGTGGCGTAGCGAGAACAATCGCAAGCAAAACTAATTTTAAAAAATCTTTGGAAAGCAGAAACACAACGGTTGAAACCGATGCTCCCATCACTTTGCGGATGCCGATTTCTTTTGTACGTTGTTCGGCCGAAAACGAAGCCAGGCCGAATAATCCCAGGCAGGCGATAACGATAGCCAAACCCGCAAAATAGCTGATCAATTTTCCAAACCGTTCCTGCGTGATGTAAAGACCTTGAATGCGTTGATCGAGAAACTCATAGTCGAACGGTTGATTCGCCGCAAATCGTTTCCACACTGTTTGTAAACCATCAATAGTTTCGGGCATGTTATGCGAATCGATTTTGATAACAAACCGGCCGCTCCAATACGGTGAAATATAAAAAACAACAGGAACGATTTTGCGATACAGGGGCTCATAGTGAAAATCTTTAATCACTCCAATAATTTGTCCTTTTTTCGGCGACCAAGTTCCTTTTTCGTTGAGCGTATTGGTTTCAAAACGTTTTCCGACAGCGTTTTCCCATCCAAATGTTTTCATAGCCGTTTCATTGATGATGAAAGCGTTTTCAGCATCCGATGGAAATGATTTCGAAAAATCGCGCCCTTCCATCACCGGTACGTTGATGGTCTTAAAAAAATCATGATCTACAACCACCGCTTGAATGCCGGTAATACCTTCCGGAATGTTTTCAGATTTGAAACCCAAGTTGCTGCTCAATCGGCCGCCAAGCCGTTTGGAAGTTTTCGACACGGATTGAACACCGGAAACGTTCAAAAAACTTTCTTTGATGGATTCATATTGCTGCTTAATGGCATCCGTAGGCATTTCGACAACGACAATTTGCTCCGGTGAGTATCCTAAAGGACGATTTTTCAAAAATTGAAGCTGCTGATAAACCACCGCCGTTGCGGTAATGAGACCGACAGAAACGGCAAATTGGATAGTCACGAAAATTTTTCTTAAAAGGCCGCCTTTCGCCCCTTTCGCTAAAGTTCCTTTCAGAACAACCATCGGTTGAAAAGCCGACAGGAAAAATGCAGGATATAATCCCGCAAATAGCCCGATCGCCGTAACCACCATCAGCAAACTGCTAACAAATTCGACGTCCATAATGTCATGCAATGACAGAGCTCGATTGGCCACAGAATTGAATAGGGGCAGCATCATTTCCGCAAATAGGATGGCCAATCCCAAAGCAATAAATGAAAACAAAAATGTTTCGCCAAGGAATTGAGCGATAAGATGCGCCCGTTCCGCACCAACTGTTTTTCTAATCCCGACTTCTTTCGCTCGAAGCGATGAACGTGCAGTTGATAAATTGGTGTAATTGATGCCGGCGATCAGCAATGTCGCAATAGCAATTGCGGTGAAAATGATGACATTGCTCCGGTCACCGTTAACTTCCATTTCGCTATTATAGTTTTCGAGGTGAATTGACAGCAGCGGCTGCGCGACATACCGGAGATTATCTGCATCGTCTTTGCTGAAATGTTTTTTAATAAATCCTGCCAGGCGTTCGTCCAATTCTTCGCGCGTCATTTGCGGAGGCACGAGAACGTACGTATACATGGACAACTCACCCCAGTTTTGAAATACAATATCGCTGTAGATCGCACGGTCGGTACCCATTGAACAAATAAAGTCGGCATGGAAATGCGAATTGCGCGGCATGTCTTTCATCACGGCCGTGACAACCAATTGAACCGAGTCTAAAATCGTAAGAGTTTTGCCGATCGGATCTCCATCGCCGAAATATTTTTTTGAAGCGGATTCGTTGATCACAACAGTAAATGGATCTTTCAACGCAGTTTCAGGATTCCCTTTGATCAGAGGAAGGGTAAAAACTTTAAAAACGTTTGCATCGGCAATATAGAAATCATTTTCCTGAATAATTTTTTCGCCATACTGAACAGTCGGTCCGACATTACCAATCCTTGTCACTTCTTCGAGCTCGGGAATATCGGTTTTAATCAAAGGTCCGCGTTTGTATTCACCCAAGGCAAACGTTTGCGTTTGCGTTTTACCGATATAATGCGAAATAATGCGGTAAATACGGTCTTTGTTCTCATGATACGAATCGTATGATAATTCATCTTTCACGAACAATAAAATTAAAATCACGCACGTTAACCCCAAAGTCAAACCGAAGATATTAATCGTTGAATAGGCTTTGTGTTTCAACAGATTGCGTAACGCAATTTTAAAATAATTTTTGAACATCCGTTATTCTCTGATCTGTAAAATTATTCGTATTTTAAAGAATCAACCGGATTTGCTGTTGCTGCTTTGATAGCCTGATATGACACGGTTAGCACGGCAATGGCAATCGCTCCGACCCCGGCCATTATAAATGTCACCACTTCCATATCAATGCGGAATGCGAAATCCTGCAGCCATCGCTTCATCAGAAAATAGGCAATAGGCCAAGCAATGAGATTCGCTAACAAAACGATCTTTACAAATTCCGTCGCCAACATCGTAACGATACCGCTAATCGATGCACCTAAAACTTTGCGTACGCCGATTTCTTTCGTACGCTGTTCCGTCGAGAAAGATGCGAGCCCAAATAATCCGAGGCAGGAAATAAAAACAGCAAGAATGGTAAACGAGCTGTAAATTCTAGACAGCCGCTGTTCCGCACGATAAAGAGCATCGATTTCTTCATCCACAAAACTGAATTCGAATGGATTCGAAGGGTTCACTGACTGCCATGTTTCTTCAATTTCTTTGACGGTCGCTGCAATTTCATCCGACCGAATTTTGACAAAAGCGCTTCGCAGCCATTCCGGGCGATAGATAAACACCAAAGGAATAATTTCCGAATGAACGGATTGATAATTAAAATCTTTGACGACGCCGACAATCGCCCCGGTTTGATCCCAAAATGTCAATTGAGCTGTAAGCGGATCTTTGAGATTCATTTTTTCGACGGCTTTTTCGTTAATAATCACATTGACCGAATCGGTTGGAAAATTTTTAGAAAACGTCCGGCCTTGAACCATTGTCATGCCCATTGTTTCAATATAATCGTAGTCGATGGCCGTAACGGTTGTCAGTACCCGTTCATCGTCTTTGCGGCCAGGCCAGCTAACATCCCATGTATTGGTGCCGAAACTGGTGATAGGCTGGTTGGATGCGGTAACATTCACGACGCGGCTGTTCTGCAACAAACGGTGTTTAAAATTATCGTACGTTTTGGCTGTTTCACCGCGCATCGGAATGCGAACGAGATAATTTTTGTCATAGCCAAGGTTTTTATTCTGCATGTAATCCAGTTGTTTAAAAATAATACCGCTGCAGATCATCAGCGCGATGGACAATGTAAACTGTATAGCCACTAGTGACTTTCGCAGCCACACGCCTTGCGAACTTTTTTGAAAGGTGCCTTTGAGAACCAGGATGGGTTGATATCCCGACAATACAAAAGCAGGATACAAACCCGAGACGACGCCTGTGAAAATGACCATGACCAATAACAACAGTCCCGTATTGGATTCAAATAAACGTAAGCCCAATTGTTTAGCCGTAAGATCATTAAAGAAAGGCAATAACATTTCAATCAATAACAAGGCAACGACCATGCTTAAAATTGCCAGGAATATGGACTCACTCAAAAACTGGCGGATCAGCTGCAGCCTGGCGGCTCCGACAACTTTCCGTAACCCAACTTCGCGTGAACGTTTGATTGAACGCGCCGTGGAAAGATTGGTAAAATTAATACAGGCGATCATCAAAATAAGAAGCGCAATTGCTCCGAGCGTATAGACATAATTAATTTTCGGCGGAGTACGGTTGAAATCTGTTCGTAAATAGATTTCTGTCATCGGCTGGAGAAATAATTCCGTCTTTGAGCCTTCATTATGTTTTTTGATGACACCGGCCATCTTGTCGTTGACGCTCTTATAGTCCACGCCCGGTTTTATCAAGATGTACGTACGCAGCCAATTATTGCCCCAGCGTGTGAATTCGTCCGGAACATCCAGCCGCATACGTTCGGCGGGAATTATAAAATCAAATTGAATGTGCGATTGTTTGGGAATCGGTTTAAAAACACCCGTAACAACTAAATCATGTTTGTCGTCGACCCGGATTGTTTTACCTATCGGATCTTCGTTGCCAAAATATTTTTCAGCATACTCGCTCGTCAGCAAAATTGAATTGGGTTCTTTTAATGCTACATCGGCTTGCCCCGATTGAAGCGGAAAACTGAACATCGAGAGAAAGTCTGGATCGACGTAAAGCCCGGTGGATTCGTAAAGCCGTTTACCTTGATAGTCAAACAGAAGTTTGTTGTATGTAAACAGCACACGGGTCGATTGTTCAATTTCCGGAAAATCATTTTTCAAAGCGGCCGACAACGGCGCAGGCGTTTGCTGCGTCGTGAATGCATCGCCGTCTCCGTAGTATTGATTTTCTACAACCCGGAATATCCGCTCGCTGTTTTGGTGAAACGTATCATAACTCAATTCATCCTGTACCCACATCAGAATCAGCGCTGTACAAGTCAACCCAACTGCTAGACCGAGAATATTGATCGTCGAAAAAGCTTTGTTTTTTACGATAGAACGTAACAGAACTTTGAGATAGTTTTTCAGCATAATATCCTCGTTTTTTATAGTATTATAGCGCCGCCATCAGGAGCTCTATTCATATTTCAATACATCTACAGGATTCGAGGTGGCGGCTTTGATCGCCTGATACGACACAGTTAAAAATGCCACAGCCACAGCTAATACGCCGGATATAATAAACACAGCCGCTCCGATTGACGTTCGATACGCGAAATCTTGCAGCCATATGTACATGCCCCAATACGCTACCGGCGCTGCAACAACAAAAGCGATTGAAACCAATTTTAGAAAATCACGTGACAGAAGCGTTACGATATGTGCCACGCTTGCACCCAGGACTTTACGGACTCCGATCTCTTTTGTACGCTGTTCGGTAGTAAACGCCGCCAAGCCCAGCAAACCAAGACAAGCGATAAAGACAGCTAACAATGAAAAAATCGTAACGATTTTACTGACGCGGTATTCGGCGCGATACAAAGCATCGAAATCTTCATCGAGAAAGGAATACACAAAAGGTTCGCCGGGCAAAAACTGATTCCATGTGCTTTCAATCGCCTGCAGCATCGGCTTAGGATCGCCTTCCTGCAACCGGATATTGAGATAACTGCCATACCATGTCGGCATTATAATCATCGGGCGGATCGGTTCATGCAGTGATTCAAAGTGAAAATCTTTAACAACTCCGATAATCGGATAATGCGCGTTTTCTTTTTTATCAGGATCCAATTCAATAATATGATGATCGAGTGGTTTCTGAAGACCCATGATCCGTGCAGCTGTTTCATTGATCAAGACGGCTCCCGAATCCGTCAAAAATTCTTTCGAAAAATTCCGTCCTTCGGCCAACTCGATATTCATCGTTGGAACAAAATTAAAATCGGTATTCATCCTCCATAGGAGAAACGTTTCGTTCGTACCGTTATCAACCTGATAGCCTGAATTACCCATGTCGCCGCCGAGATTGGAATTCAGCATAGTGGCATTGGCTGCAAAAGGCTGTTTCAGAATTTCTTGTTTAAAAACATGTTTTTGATCGCGCAAAAGCCATGCATTGTGTATGACGGCAACGCGTTCTTTGTCAAAACCAAGTTTTTTGCTCCGGAGATATTCGATTTGATCGAAAACAATCCCTGTTCCGATCATCAGAGCAATAGAAATCCCAAATTGCATGACAACCAACGTACTGCGAAGCCATCCGCTACGAACACCCTTCGACAACTCGCCTTTCAAAACTTTTACGGGCTGAAACGCTGAAAGAAAAAACGCGGGATAACTTCCGGCAATAAGACCAACCGTAATTCCAATCGTTAAAAGCCCTGGCAATACCCACGAATGTTCAAAATAATTCAACGACAGTTGTTTACCGGAAAGTTCGTTGAACAACGGAATCAGAATTTCCGTCAGCACCATCGCTATGGCCAACGCAATGAAACTCACCATGATTGATTCTGCCATAAATAATCGGATCAATTGTGTGCGATACGATCCGAGAACTTTACGAATGCCAATTTCTTTTGCGCGTCCGGCCGATCGTGCCGTCGTGAGATTCATAAAATTGATACAGGCTATCAGCAAAATGAAAAACGCAATGGCCGAAAAAATATAGACGTAGGCGATATTGCCTTGCGGCTCAGGTTCTTCAGCGATATCAGAAAACAAATGAATGTCGGTTAAAGAAATCAGGAAAAAACCGTAATCGCCACCCATCGCAAGAAACTCATCAAAACTGGCTCCGGTAGCGATTTGGATCTGCGGTCCGGCCTTTTCGCGTACCAATGGAATAAATTTTTCTTCAAGCGCTTTATACGATTGATTTTCCCGTAATTTGATGTACGTATAAAAGTTATTACTGATCCACCACGGATCACGGCTTTCTTCGAGCGTTGACATGGAAGCGAGTAAATCGAAATGGACATGAGAGTTATGTGGAATATTTTTCATTACCCCGGTAACCTTGTAATCATTTCTTCCGTCCATGCGAAGAATTTTACCGACCGGGTTTTCATCGCCAAAATATTTTTGAGCGGTTTCTTCTGTCAAAACGACGCTATTGGGTTCTGTCAGTGCAGTTTTCGGATCGCCGAAGATCATCGTAAAACTAAAAACGTCAAACACGCTCGGATCGCCGAAATAAAACTTTTTTTCATTGAAAACTTTTTCACCGTACCTAACTGTAAAATTCCCCGAGCGCTTCAATCGCGTACTGCTTTCGATTTCCGGAAATATTTTCACCAACTCTTCCGCCATCGGAGCAGGAGTCATCGCCATTTGCATATCTTTACTGTTAAGCCGAGCTTTCAGGTTTGCCCGGTAAATCCGCGACGCACCTTCATGAAACCGGTCATAACTCAATTCATCGATCACAAACAGCATGATCAACATGCAACACGTAATCCCGACGGCTAATCCTGAAATATTGATCAGCGAATAACTTTTGTGTTTGATCAAATTTCGAAACGCAATTTTTAAGTAATTTTGGATCATGATTTCTCCAGATCAAAACACCGTTTTTTATTCATATTTCAACGAGTTTACCGGGTTAGAAGTTGCCACTTTTATTGATTGATAACTGATCGTGAGCATGGCAATACATAAGGCGATAATCGTCGATGCAATGAAAATTCCGATTCCCATCGTCATACGGTATGCAAAACCCTCCAGCCACCAATGCATGGCATAATAGGATAGTAACGATCCGACGATCGCTGCCACGCCGACGAGCTTCAAAAAGTCTTTTGAAAACAACGTAACGATCTGCATCACGGATGCACCGAGCGTCTTGCGAATGGCGATTTCTTTCGTGCGTTGTTCCGCAGTAAACGACGCCAAGGCAAACATCCCCAAGCACGCCACAAAAATGGCTAACGTTGAAAAATAGCCGACCAACTTCCCGAGATTATCCTGCGCCTGATACATCTTTTGGAGATTCTCATTCAAAAAGAAATATTCAAACGGAAATTCAGGAATGACTCTGTTCCAAATCGCTTCCAATTGTTTTAACGTTTCGTCATTAGCTCCGCCTTGTATTTTTACACCGATGTATCGCCAGAAAAACTGGCTGAAGCGACTAATCGGCATATCCAGGAAGAATCCTCCAACCGGCGTGAGAAGCGATTCGTAATGAAAATCTTTAAAAACACCGACAACAACTTCTTTGCCGTTATTGGAATAACATTGTTTTCCGAGCGCTTGCTCCGGCGTACCCCAACCTAATTGTCTCACCATGGTTTCATTGATCAGGATGCCGAGCGAATCGTCCGTTTTAAAATCTTTTGAAAAATTTCTTCCGGCGATCATCGTGATGCCCATCGTCGGCACAAAATCTTCATCAACCATAATCCCGGGCAAATAAACTTTTTCGTCAGGATTCATACCTTCGTAAGTGAATTGATACGTATTATGGCTCCGCCCGACAATTTCATTCATACCGGCAACGCTTTTCACCGAACTGACCTTACTCATTTCTTCTTTTACCACTGCAAAACGCTGAACCATGGTTGGACGTGTTGCGATAAAAATAACCGAATCTTTCTGAAAACCGAGATCGGCGTTGCGCATATATTTTAATTGTCCGTACACAATGAAGGCGCTGATAATAAGACTGACGGAAATAGTAAACTGAGCGACGACGAGGCTCTGACGAAGCAGTTGGCCGGTCGCACCGGATTTGAACGAACCTTTGAGAACGCGCACCGGTTGAAAAGCGGATAGAAAAAATGCAGGATAAAGACCTGATAATACACCGGCGGTTGCTCCAACCAAAATAATACCGATGATGTACCATGGATTCGAAAAAACACCCGAGAGCGATTTCCCCGATGCATTGTTGAATGCCGGCAAGAGAAACTCTATCAGAATACTTGCCAAAATGACGGCGATTAATGCTATAAAAACCGACTCACCGAGAAATTGACGAATGAGATCCTGGCGATACGCTCCTAAAACCTTGCGCATACCCACTTCACGTGCACGTCCGGCCGAACGGGCCGTTGCAAGATTCATAAAATTAATACACGAAATCAGCAGAATGAGAATTCCAACAACGGAAAAAATATACACGTCCGCTGCGTCGCCGTTAGGTTCGATCTCGTAATCAAGTTTCGACGTAAGGTGGATATCCTTTAGCGGCTGCAAATAATGCGTGACCTGAGGCTGCATAAAAGGCGGATGATATTTTTTGATGAACGCCGGAAATTGCGCTTCCACTTCCGCCTGAGTGACGCCTTCTTTTAAAAGAATATATGTCCAGCAAGGATTCCATATCGGAATCTGTTCGAAATTGGGTCCCATGAATTGGTACAGCGTCGAGAACGAAATCAATCCGTCAAAATGCATGTGCGACGTCGGCGAAATATCCTCCACGATTCCCGAAACTGCAAAATCAGTTGTGCCTTCGTATTTCAACACTTTGCCAATAGGATCTTCATCGCCAAAATATTTTTTCGCCGTAGATTTCGTCAGAACGATCGAATTAGGCCGGGCTAAAGCAGTATTCGGATCGCCTTGAATCAGAGTAAAATCAAAAATCTTAAATACGTTGGAATCGGCAAAAAACATCTTTTTTTCGACAAACTTGCGATCGCCGATCTGAATCGCAAACGCCGGAGATTGAAAATTGAAAAACCGAACCGTGTATTCGATCAATTGCGGATAATCGTTCGAAAGCCCTTTAGCGACAAAAAAAGGATTACTCGATGAATTTTCACCTTGCCCTTGTGCGTCAATTTTTTCACAAACCCTGTAAATTCGATTGGCTTTCGAATGAAACCGGTCGTACTGAAATTCATTATGAACAAAAATCGCTATCACCATAAAACAGGCAATGCCAACCGTCAGGCCCAAGACATTGATCGTCGAGTAAACCTTATTTCGCCTAAGACTTCGCAACGCAACCGTGAGGTAATTTTTGAGCATAAAAAATCCTTTTCTTAAAACATCTATTCGTATTTCAAAGTTTCAACAGGATTCAGCGATGCCGCGCGATAGGCTTGCCAACCGACAGTAATCCACGCAATGACAAACGCCAACACTCCGGCAATAACAAACATTTCAATACCGATCGTGATCCTATACGCAAAATCTTCCAACCACCGTATCATCAGAACGTATGCGACCGGCCATGCGATAATATTAGCCAGTAAAACCAGTTTCAAAAAATCTTTAGACAGCAGCATAATGAGTCTTCTTGAACTTGCCCCAAGCACTCTTCGGATTCCGATTTCCTTACGGCGCTGTTCGGCTGCAAAAGCGGCCAGGCTGAATAAACCCATACAGGCAATGATGATCGTCAGACTGGCGCCGCCCAAAAACAACCGGCTTACCCGCTGATCGTCTTTATAAAAATCAGATAATTTATCGTCCAGAAAATTATATTCGAACGGATGCGTCGGATCGAAACGCTCACCGATCTTTCGGAGATATTCCATCATATCGGTCAATCGGTCGGGAGCGAACCGAATAGTAAAATAATCGCTTCCATCGATCGGATGGGCTCCAAACGGCGAAAGAAAACCGATTACCAACGGGCTGACTTTTTCGTGCAGTGAACGGAAATGAAAATCGCGAACTACGCCGATAATTGTCGCCTCGAAATTACTTTCAGGAACGCGAAGGCGTTGTCCGATAGGATCGCTCAAACCCAAGGCGATCGCCGCCGTTTCATTGATGATCACGGATAAAGAATCGATTCCCATAGCGCTTGAAAAATTTCTTCCGGCAATAAGTTCCATATCAAACGTTTTTAAAAAATCTTCATCGCATGAAATAAAAGATGAACGGGTTGCCCGGTCTGAAACATGCGCTTCGATCTGCTCAATCTCTTTCCATTCGCCGGGAACACGCGAAGAAACGCTGATCGCCTGAACCGACGGATCGGCGGCATACGCCGCTTTGACAGTGGCGAGATTTTTACGAACATTCCCTGTATTGATATCAATCACGAGCAGTTGATCGCTCTTGAAGCCCAGCCGCTTTTGCTGGATAAACTGTAGCTGCCGGTACGCGGCGATCGTGATGACGATCATAACGATAGACAAAGCAAATTGTCCGGTAACGAGTCCCGAGCGAATCAGACGTTCTCCTTTAGCCGCCCGCGACCGTCCTTTGAAAATTTCCACGATTTTCAAACGCGACAAATGAAACGCCGGATACGCTCCTGAAAGCAATCCAACCGTCAATCCGAATAAAAGAAGTACGACGGCCAACATCCAATTATTCAATAATGAAAACTGTAATTGCTTGGATGCTAATGTATTGAAATAAGGAAGAAATAATTCAACAGCGCCGCACGCTAAAAAAAGCGCGGCAAAGACCATCAGGATGGATTCGATTACAAACTGGCTGATCAATTGTTGCAATCGGGCGCCCACGGCTTTGCGCACGCCGACTTCACGCGCTCGATTCATTGAACGCGCCGTTGCAAGATTGACATAATTGATCGAAGCGATGGCGAGTACAAACAATGCAATGATGGAAAAAAGATAAAGATATTTCGGTTCGCTTTTTTGAAAATTACGATCCGATTCGATATCTGTTGAATACAAATGAATGTCTTTGAGCGGCTGAAGTTCCAGCAATCTTTCCGTTGGCTGGTCTTTGGTTTTATCGGCAACCAGATTACGGATCGATGTTTGCAAGGTTGTAATGTCGCTACCTTCGCGAACGACGGCATACGTGATCACATTATCCGATTTCCAGCTTTTAAAATAACGCTCGAAACCTTCGCCCTTAAGCGTCGCCATCGAAAACAACATGCTGAATTGCAAATGCGAATTGGATGGCAGTGTTTTGATCAATCCGGT
>JAIBAF010000087.1 GCA_019695335.1 bacterium | reverse complement strand
CATAAAAAAAGTTCTTGATAGAGTATAAATTCTACCAAGAACTCTTTATATATAAACTAATGGTATGAAACTATCCGGCTTTTTTCATCATCGGTGTACTGAAAAGGCCTTTGCTGCGTGCGTAGATACCAGCGGGGTTGGTGTAGAGCATGATGCTCTGCAACATGACACCTGACATTTCCTGTTCGAGATGTTTAAGGTCTTCATGAAAATCCAGTTCACCGTATTTGAACTCCGTAACATCAACGTAACCAACATTGTGGCCGCTGTCGATCATATGCTGGATCGCCGTTACAAAAAACGCGCTACGCTTGACGTCTTCAATCATCGCCATATCCAGAGCATATTTGAAACCGGCTACGCCTTTACCACGAAACATCCGTAAACCGATCGATTCACCTTGCGCTTCATAATTATCGATTTTTTTGCTAATGGCCGTCACGCGATGTCCGTCTAATTTGACTTTCATATCTTCATCATCGTAGCTCGGATTGCGGTGAATAGCCAGAATAGCGCTGGCATCTTTTACATTCAGCGTCTTGATGAGTGCCTGGCGTTCGAAAACATTATCGCCGTTGACGACGATAAAATCCGTAGTCATTTCATCGCGGGCAAGCCACAATGAATAAAGGTTATTGGTAATGTCGTATTCGGCATTGGTAATAATTTTTAAGTGAAGATCAAGACCGTGAAGTGCCACAAAACGTTGAGCGGCTTCACGCAGTTTGTCAACACGAAAACCGCCGATAATAACAACTTCTTTAAATCCACAACTTGCAAGGGTAACAAGTTGATATTCTAAGATGCTGGTCCCATTGATATTCAGTAACGTCTTAGGCGTTTCTTGAGTTAACGGCAATAATCGGCTACCTTGTCCTGCTGCTAATATAAACGCTTTCATTTATCTAATCATCCATTCTGTTTGTGACTAATGTAACGAAATGTTTTATAGCAAGCACTGTACCGGCCTTATGATGATTGGTAAATGTAATTTTATATATTGTTTTTATTGTGTTTAAACTATAAAACTTCATACTGAGTCAATTATTAGCATTTTGTTTTTATTTGTTATGGAAATATTAAAATGGCAGATGAAAGTTTTTTCTTGCAGTGAACACGAATAAAAAAGATAAAACTAAAATTGTCAGAAGTTTATTCTTGTACCACTTCAACGATCAAATTTTGCGATCTCACTTTGAAAAAAACGAATTATAATGTTGGCATCATTAATTGGATGGAAAGTGAAATTGGCAGTGAGGCGTTGATTAACATTCGTAGTTAGGCGGGTTGCTGCTTTGCGGATTTCTTCTGGGAAAAAGTAGTCGGTGGAAACATGTCGAAGCCGGTCTAAGGCCGTTTTGCCCGGTATGGCTTCTTGATTTATTGAATGATTGTACTCGAGCAAAATAATGCCGACCGCACGGCGTACACATGTTCTGGCTCGACCGTCGTTTTTTTCAGACCAAGCTTTTTGAGCAGCATCCATTTCTTTTTCCAATGCTGCTTGCCATGCTATTGAACTCATTTTTTAAGTAATGTAAACATGACGACTCCTTTCGCTTCTTGGCGATGGATTCCAAATTGGTTTCCAACAAAGAATTCATTCCATCGCTGAAACGTGAAAAAATTTAATCCGCTGATTCGATGGATAATATTAAGAATCGCACTCAAAAAGCTATTTCTAGCAAACAAATTCATCACAAAAAACAGACCGCTATCGTTCAGCCATGTATGTGTGTTGCCGAGAACTTTCGAAGCATGACGGTATTCGTTCATACTTCCACCACAACTGATACGGGATGCAACATTTTCACTAAAGATCGCGGACTCAACATCTGCAAGAATCCATAAAATTTTATCTGAAACGCCTGCTGATTGGGCTTGACTAACAGCCTGGGTAAGCATTTTCTTTGAAAAATCGACAGCTAAAATTATTCCGTCCATTTGATGCGCAATCATCTTTTCGGCCAATGTAATGGCATAAAAACCGTGACTGGTTGCCAGATCGATACAAACCGAATGCGAAGGCAAAGAATTCATCTGAAGCCAATCCGTTAATTTTTCTTTTTCCTGTTCATTGGAAAATTTATTAGCGCAGAAAAGACTCATACACCAATTGCGCCAATTTTTTTGGTAACGGTTGGCAACAAGATGCCAGAAATTGGTACGTTGTGCTAAGGTAAGATCGGACGGCTTTTCCTGAAGCATTTCCAGGATACCCTTGTCGTATTTGAAACAGGTTTGACAAGCCTGGCAGACAACGACACAATGAGATAATACTTCCAGTGGCATGTTGTCGTCGCGATAGATGACAAAATTTTGAGCGTGACATTCTGTGCATCGGAGTAATGTAATCGCACGTGTCAAAAGCCATGCATTGGTTTTCGGATGAATGTCGTAATCGATATCGGTCATGATTTCTTTCTTCATTCAATTTTCGGCGTGAAAATAGAAAAAGTGTAGCCAATTTCCAATCTTTTTTCTAACTTTATCTGATAAATTATGCGTTGTTTAACAAGTGGAGGAGAATCATGGACCCTATTGGATCATTAGTATGCTTTGGTTTTGTTGCTTTTTTCTTTCTGATATTATTGATGTCATCGTTTTTTGTGATTAAGCAACAAACTGTCGGCGTGATTGAACGTTTTGGAAAATTTCATCGCATGGCACGTCCGGGCCTCGGCATGAAAGTACCGATTATGGATAAATTGGTCGCCCGTATCACTATTCGCGTTCAACAACTGGACGTCGTCGTCGAAACGAAAACGCAAGATGATGTGTTCGTCCATCTCAAAGTTTCCGTCCAATACTTTGTCATTCCGGAAAAAGTATACGATGCTTACTATCGGTTGACGAATGTTCATCAGCAGGTAACCTCATTTGTATTTGATCTTGTACGTGCTCGTGTACCAAAGCTTAAGTTGGACGATCTGTTTGAGAAAAAAGATGAAATTGCCGATGCCGTGCGTCAGGAACTTGGCCATACGATGGAAGAATTTGGTTACAATATTCTCAAAGCGCTCGTAACGGATATTGATCCCGATGCCAAGGTGAAAGAAGCTATGAATGAAATCAATGCCGCGACACGTTTGCGTATGGCGGCGACAGAAAAAGGTGAAGCAGAAAGGATCTTGAAAGTTAAAGCCGCGGAAGCGGATGCACAAAGCAAAGCCTTACAAGGTAAAGGTATTGCCGATCAACGTAAGGCTATCATTGAAGGTCTGCGCGATTCAGTCGAACAATTTCAACAAGCGGTAGAAGGTTCGACGGCCCGAGACGTAATGATGCTGGTGCTCATGACGCAATATTTTGATACCTTACAATCGATCGGTGAACACTCGCAAACCAATACGATCCTCATGCCACATTCGCCCGGCGGATTGGGTTCCATTGCTGATCAAATTCGTGATGCGATGGTAACAGCCGGCGAAGTCAATAAAAGTAAAAAAGAATGATGATTTTTTTCGGTGATCAGAATCGGGCTCTTTCCGCAATTAAGCGTGAACGGGCTCGATTCGTAACCGATTTTGTTGGTCAATAGTTAAGATGGATTTCTCAGGGACTGCTTTCCAGTGTGGGTCATCAAAAAGTTTTTCTGAAGCAATCACATATCCATTGGGGAAGCTGTCGGAATTTTCCAAATAATATAATGTAGCTTTACGATTTCCAAAATGATGTCGCGTAGCAATGACGTCGCGACCGTCTGTCAAACCGATATTCAATACGATATCGGTTCTTTTTTTGTCGGCCAGTTTTTCTAATTCTCGTATTGTTTGCCGAAGCGATTCAATTTTCTCCGTAAGCGAGAAATTATCACCCGCTTTTAGTCGATTTTCATTGAGGCGACTTAGCCACAAACCAAAAACATGTTCAGAGTCAGTATTGCCTTTGATGATATTCCAGACAAAAGGACTTATAAGCGAAATAAATTCCGGATAGATTTGAGTGCGGAATTCATCGACCGAACCGTTGTGCATATATAAAAATTGCTGATAAGAAAAAGGATGCGTATTAGTCCAGGAGACAGGCATTCCATCAGACGCTCCTCGGACATGAGCCAAAATAATTTCACCGGAAATGCCACGCAGCATAGGAACATTCAGATCGGTTGTGATCGGTGAGGGATTGCGATAAAGAGCCGGCTTTTCCGAAAGTGCGGACTGATACCATCCTATGCCGAAGCCATCGGAATTCGATGAACCCGACAACATTTCACGCGCATCAAAGCTTTGGCGAACCAACGAGTGAGGCGGATCGACTACAATTTTTGATAGAGCAATAGATGGGCCTTTATAAATGGCAAAGCGGCACATGGTTATCTCGGGTTCGTTATTTTCTTTTGAAGTAAAATAATCTGGTCGAGCGCTTCTCGTGATAAACCTATTTTCAAAAGCGTATCCAAAGACATTTCTTCTACGGTAATTTCTAAACCGAAGTCGCTTTCGTTGATATCATACTGAATATTTTTGACCGTATCAAAAATGCACATAGGTTCTTTGGTCTCGAATTCTTTCATGTCTTTTTCGAGGATGTGTATTTCGTCATTAACTTCGTGATAGATGATATAGTCGTCAACAAAAAAAGGATCGGCCGTCACGACAACCGATTTTCCTTTGTTAGTGAATTTAATTCGATCAAACATTGTTTCCTCCTCGTACTAGTGCGCTCTAAGATACAAAAAAACAAAAAAGAACGAAATAAAAAAAGCGGCTTAAAAAAGCCGCTTTTGAATTTAACCAATTTACTGGACTTGTCGGATGGTAATGCCCCATTTGTCGGGTTGTCCCGGCGGGTCGTCATTCCAGTCTTCGAAAGAATGCGAACCGTCAGTGATGTAATAAGCTTCATAAGTGCCGGCTTCGAGATAAATGACGCTGTCATAAATTCTGTTTTTCCGCGCTCCGCCGGCATGTTGCGACATTCCGTACGTCATTTCCCAAACGGTTTGCCCGGTATTTTTGTTTTTGATCCATCCGTAATCATACATGTGTCCGCTACGGCCTTCGCCGAGACAGATGACCCGAACTTTCGAATTTTGTTTGACAGTAAATGTTTTGGATAAATATTCATCATCGCCGACTCGTACAATTTGAGTTAAAATCGTCTTGTCTTCGGCCTCAACATACCGGGTTATATTTTTTCCGTCGGTCGCATTGACTAAACTTAGCGTGATACCCCATTTACTCGCATTGTAAGGTGGATCATCGTTCCAATCCTCGTAGGAGTGAGAACCGTCGGAAACATAATGAACGGTATAATCGCCAGGCATCAATGTGATTGAACCTTCAAAAAGCCTGTTTTTGTCGGCTCCGCCGGCGTATTTGGTTTCGTAATAGCGCATTTCCCATACGCGTTCGCCAGTCTTGGCATCAGTAATCCAAGCATAGTCGTACATACGGTGATCACGACCTTCGCCAATTGCATAGATAAAAATATCGGTTTGTTTGGATAATGAAAATCCTTCTGAACGATATTGACTGTCGCCGATTTTGACGAGCGAGAGAATTTCCTGTTTTTTTGCTTTTTTATAATCGTGTATATACGACAAATCATCCTCATTGATCACACGTACAGATAGTCCCCAGTATCCAGGATCATAAGGCGGTTGCATATTCCAATCGTTATACGAATGGGAATCGTCAGTCATATACGTCGCAATATAATTACCGGGAGGTAAAGTAATGACGCCATTGTACACGCGATTTTTTTCGGCGCCACCGGCATGGGACGTATTTTCATAACGCATTTCCCACACAGGACGAGCGGTCTGATCATTACTGATCCAACCGAAATCGTACATCTTTCCGTCCTGACCTTCGCCAATACAGTAAATGCGAACTTTGACTTCTTTTTCGACAGTAAAACCTTTTTCGAGATAATCGCTGTCACGCGCGCCGGTCAGGTTGATGACATTAATTTTTGGATCCGGTGACTGATAAGTGCCAAAGTTGTCTTTAGTCTCATCTTTTGCCATAATCCTGAATTTCCAGTCAGCATGATCTTCCCATAAATCGGCATCGTCAACAAATACTTTGACAAGATTTTTCATGAATTCATTCAAGTAGCTCTTCGATGAAGAAATTTTAATAATGCGTTGACCGTAAGTAGAATAATAAGCTTCATAATTACCTGGTTTCAACGTTACCGTACCCTTGAATTCAACATTGTTTGAACTCCATACGTCGTTAACGTTACTAGGAGTCATAGCCCATACGACTTCACGTGTATCCGTATTGAGAATCCATCCATAAGCTAACATCGGATCCCAACGATTCCATTTATGCGATTTGGACATAACGCCGACGGCGTCGATGTAAACAGCCGTTGACTGTTTGACGCTGAAGTTACGAACGTAAATTTCGTCAGGGTCAAAATCTTTCATATCCACAACGGCGTATTGCCCAAACGCTGTAACGCTGACGAACATCAAACCGGAGAAGTAAAATAGGGTTGTTAGGATTTTCCGCATAAGTTTTTCACCGCTCTTTTCGGTTGATACGTTAAAAAGCTTCATCCACTCAAACATACGGTTTCGGGGGTGCCAATGTTTCAGGAAAAACATAGATTTTTATGCTTGTTCAGAAGCGGATTTTGGTGCCCAGGTTGACGACAAAACCCTCTAGAGGAGCGTAGACATCATTAAATGTAGGCGCATCATATGGCGGATTCACGACGGGTGTAAATTTAGATTGCCGGGTATCGGTAAAATTTTCAAGATTGAGAAAAACGGTAAACATGCCCCAAGTTTTTTGCCCCATCAGACCCATAATCCAATAATTTTTTGATCGCGATGCAGATTGGAGTTTTTGAGAGCTTGTAAAATAAGCTTCATAACCGATTTTGTAGGTTTCCTCTTTTTCCATCATCAGGATCAAGTTCACCCTATGCCGTGGAGTAAGCAAGAGTTCAGAGCTTTTACTGCTTTTGTATTGTCGCGCGGAAATCAGCGTATAACCTACAAATAAATTAAGATGTTCAAAAGTCAGTTTGACATTGGTTTCCGCTCCTTTAGTGAGAATGTATCCCGAAGAGTTAAAGTAGTTATAAAAGGTTGAATCGGGGACAGGCGGGTAAACTTCCACTTCTAATGGATCATTAATACGCGTTAGATATGCTGCTTGATTCAGGTTGAGCGTTAATCGGTCACCGATTATAGTTTTATAATTGACGTCGAAAATTCCGCCTCGGGAAGTTTCGGCTTTCAGATGTTTATTAAATACGATTGGGAAGCGATAGCCCGTTTCCTCAGCTTTTTCTGAATAAACAGTAGGCGCTTTATATCCCAAGCCCAGAGTCAACCGTCCGCTCCAATGCTGTGTTGCTTTGTATAAAACCGATAATCGGGGCAACGCAAAAAAACCAAATTCATCATGCCAGTCTGTTCGTAATCCTGTTTCCATCAGCCATTGATCGGAGATATTCCAATAGCTTTGAAAAAAAACTCCGCCGATAATATACCGATCGTCCTGAAGGCGTCGATCGTTCTGATCATGCTGTTTAAAATGATCGGTAACGAGATTGCCGCCGATAATCACATCGAATTGTGAACGATTGATCAGTAAATTGACTTCGCTGAAACTGGACAATTGTTCATTAGTTACCGGAGTTCCTGTAAAATCGATTCTACGACTAAAAATATTGACGCTGTTTTTTAATGTCCAGACATTCCCTGTCGTTAATTTTTTTTCGTATTTTAACTGGGTATTTGCACGATAGCTGCGATTTTTTTCAACGTACACGTGGTTGGTATCTTTTTTTTCTTCGATGGCTTTGATGTCGCCGCCACGTCGGTCTTCGAAAGTTGTGGTTACGCCAAAGTTGAGCTGTGAATGTTCATTTGGATAATAGAATATCTTCGGATTGACAGTCAAAACTTTAACTTGGGGGAGGTCGGAGAAATTATCGTCGTTAGCATCGTACGCTTGCTGGCGATTGGCCGAGGCCAATATGGAAAATCCCAAACGATCGTCACGCTTTGAAAAAAACATTCCAGCGTCAGTTCCCATGGCGGAAGTCTGATTCAGTAAGAGCGTCCATTCGCGCTCTTTGCCGGGTTGTTTCGAGATTAAATTGACCATGCCGGCTATTGCGTCGCCACCATATAGCGTGGAAGAAGAACCTTTAATTATTTCTACTTGCGAAAGATCGAGCGGAGGAATTTGCATCACGCTGAGGCCGGATGACAAACCACCGAAAAGCGGAAATCCGTCCTTGAGAATTTGCGTGTACCGGCCGTCAAGGCCTTGAATACGGATATTGACGTTGCCGGAAGAAGCGGAAGTCTGCTGTACGTAAATTCCGGTTGATTCATTCAGCAGCATTGAAATATTCGATGGACGCATACTGAGTTTTTCATCGAGCTCTTCACCGCCAATCACTTCTACGCGCGTTGGAATGTCTTTGATTAAACGTTTGGTACGTGTGGTGGAAACCGTAATTTCTTCGCCTTCCAATTCTTTCTCTTCCATTTCGATTTCGAAAACATAATTTTTATCTTCGAGCGGAAATGTAATCGAAATGGATTGATCGGCAAATCCGATGTATGAAAACCTGATTATATACGGGCCGTCTGGAATACCTGTAACAGCTACCTTTCCGTCCTGATCCGTCGTACCGCCAATGGTTGTATTGTCCAACAAAACGTTGACGCCGATCAAAGGTTCGTTGTGTTCTCTGTCTTTCACAAAAGCCAAAAAAGTATTTTGGGAGTATGCAGAAGTGGAGCTAATAATTAAGAACAAAGAAATAAAACGTTTCATCTATAATTCCTACACGAAGTAGATCGAAATTAAATAAACCTAAAGTGATTAGCATTAAATGACAAAAAAAAGACGAGAAATACCAGTTATCTCTCGTCCTTTCGATTACGTACTTAAAGCAAGTATTAGCTAATGGCCGCTTTGAAATATTCGCGGCGCATGATAGCGATATGTTTGATTGAAATTTCTTTCGGGCAAACCGCTTCACATTCTCCGTGATTAGAGCAGTCTCCAAAACCGAGTTCGTCCATTTTGTGTACCATATTTAGCACACGTTGTTTTTGTTCAGCGTGACCCTGTGGTAAATAAGTAAACTGTGCGACTTTCGCTGCGACAAATAATGAAGCTGAACCGTTGGGACAGGCCGCCACGCAGGCGCCGCAACCGATACAAGCGGCTGCGTCCATGGCCTTTTCGGCCATATCCTTCGACACGAGGATCGCGTTGGCGTCCGCTGCAGAACCCACACGGCATGACGTATATCCGCCGGCGGCTATGATTTGATCGAACGCACTCCGATCGACCGCCAAATCTTTGATTGGTGGAAATGCCGTGCCGCGCCATGGTTCGACGGTAATCGTATCACCGTCTTTGAATTTACGCATATGCAATTGACACGTCGCCGTTCCTTTTTCCGGGCCGTGCGCAACGCCATTGATGACCATGCTGCACATACCGCAAATTCCTTCGCGGCAATCGTTATCGAATTCGATCGGATCGTCGCCTTTTTTGATCAGATCTTCATTGAGTACGTCAAGCATTTCCAGGAAGGACATGTCTTGCGAGACATTATTAACTGTATAATCCACCATCTTGCCTTTCGATGCAGCGTTTTTCTGACGCCAGACGCGAAGATGGAGGGTCATATTTTTCTTTTCCATAATTCCTCTTACCATTTATTCGTTCGGTTGCTGCGAACGGAGGTTAAATATTATTTATAACTGCGTTGCGACAGGTGCACATTTTCGAAATCGAGCGATTCTTTGTTGAGCACCGGTTCTTTATTCTCACCAGTATATTGCCAGGCTGCGACATAACTAAAATTATTGTCGTCACGCTGGGCTTCGCCTTCCGGCGTTTGAAATTCTTCCCGGAAATGACCGCCGCAAGATTCGTTACGGTGAAGCGCATCGCGAGCCATAAGTTCTCCCAGTTCCAGAAAATCGGCGACGCGGCCGGCGAATTCCAGATTTTTATTCAGGTTCTGAGGATCGTTGGGGATTACTACGTTTTTCCAAAATTCTTCACGAATTTTTGGAATTTCTTGTAATGCATGTCTAAGCCCTGCTTCTGTGCGTCCCATGCCGACGTAGTCCCACATGATCTTTCCGAGTTCGCGATGGAATTCAGTTACGGTCTTTTTACCATTGATTGACAGAAGTTTTTGAGTTTGAGCTTCAACGCCTTCACGCGCGTTTTTGAATTCGGTATGATCGATTGAAATTTTAGAAAAACTATTCGAAGCAAGATAATTGGCCATTGTGTAAGGAATAACGAAGTAGCCGTCGGCCAATCCTTGCATGAGTGCACTGGCTCCGAGACGATTGGCGCCGTGGTCGGAGAAATTGGCTTCACCCAGAACGAACAGGCCGGGAACGGTACTTTGCAGATTGTAATCAACCCATAAGCCGCCCATCGTGTAGTGAACAGCCGGATAAATCCGCATTGGAACTTTATAAGGATTTTCACCGGTGATTCGCTCGTACATATCAAAGAGATTGCCGTATCGTTCACGAATGGTATCGTCACCGAGACGTTTGATTGCGTCGCGGAAATCCAGGTATACGGAAAGCCCAGATTCGCCTACGCCGCGACCTTCGTCACACACCATTTTGGCATTACGCGATGCAACGTCACGTGGAACGAGATTGCCGAAACTTGGATATTTTCTTTCCAGGTAATAATCGCGCTCGTCTTCGGGAATCTGGTCGGGAGAACGTTTATCGCCTTTGTTTTTCGGAACCCACACGCGGCCGTCGTTGCGCAAGCTCTCGCTCATGAGTGTGAGTTTGGCCTGATATTCTCCGGAGACGGGAATGCAGGTGGGATGAATTTGGGTGTAACACGGGTTACCGAAAAATGCACCGCGTTTGTAGCAACGCCATGCGGCGGTTGCATTAGAATTTTTGGCGTTAGTCGAAAGATAATATACGTTGCCGTAACCGCCGGTGCATAGCAATACTGCATCGCCGACATGCGATTCGATTTCGCCGGTTACAAGATTTCTTGTAATGATGCCGCGCGCTTTACCATCTATGACAACGAGATCCAGCATCTCCCGGCGTGCAAACATCTGAACCGTGCCTTGCTCCACCTGGCGCATCATTGAGCCGTACGCACCGAGCAATAATTGCTGGCCGGTCTGGCCGCGGGCATAAAACGTGCGTGACACCTGCGCGCCTCCGAAGGAACGGTTATCCAATTGTCCGCCATACTCGCGTGCAAAAGGTACGCCTTGCGCGACGCATTGATCAATGATATTGACGCTCATTTGTGCGAGGCGATAAACGTTGGCTTCGCGGGCACGGTAATCGCCGCCTTTGATAGTATCATAGAAAAGCCGCCATATACTGTCGCCATCGTTGGAATAATTTTTGGCTGCATTGATGCCGCCTTGAGCCGCGATCGAATGCGCCCGGCGTGGTGAGTCCTGAATACAGAAGGATTTGACGTTGTATCCCAATTCGCCCAGTGATGCCGCTGCCGATGCGCCGGCCAACCCTGTACCGACAATCAATACCGTATATTTACGGCGATTGGCGGGATTAACCAGCTTCATCTCGAATTTATGTTGGTCCCATTTCTGCGGTAGCGGACCTGAAGGAATTTTAGAATCGAGGCTCATTTAAAGTCTCCCTGATTTTAAATGAACAATGAATAATGAACAATGAGCGTTGAATTGAAGAAATGTTTTATTCATTGTTCATTAATCATAGATCATTGTTTAGTAAAGTATATCCAAATTGGTATTAATATAAACCCTGCAGCCATAATGATGGCGAATAAAATCCCGAAGCTGTAAATGATAGGGGAATACCTTGGATGATTGACTCCGAGTGATTGAAATGCGCTCCAGAAGCCATGCCGCAAGTGCACTCCCAGCAGGATCATGATAATGGTATAACTGATCACATAATAGGGTTGTTGATACACTTCTATAACCAGCCGGTAAAGATCGCGCATGACCATGCCGTTGATACTAGTTTCATAGTAAGACCCGAATTTAAATGTTTTCAGGTGCAGGACGAGAAAAACCAGAAGAATCAATCCTGTCCAGATCATCGATACTGATGAAACGGATTTATGACTGTTACCACCGGCATTCGTTACTTTAATATAGTCGACCGGACGTGCTTTACGCTTTTTCAGAAAAATACTAATACCAACGATAGCGTGGAGTACAAATGCCAGAGTAAGCAGCGCTTCGATTACATACAATAACCCGCCGAGGCTGAATAATTTGTACGTATACAGATTAAAGGCTTCCGCACTGATCAGAAGACTGAAATTACCCGCCAAATGCCCGATGATAAACAGGCACAAGCCGAGGCCTGTGAGACCGGTCATTATCTTCTTACCGACGGACGACCATACCATTGAAAAAAAAGAAACCATGACAGAGGCTCCGTGATTAAAGTGAGTTACTTCATGTTTCGAATATTCGTTTCGTGAGATACGAAATAAGGAGAGTCGTTTACCGGCGGCTGCCGGTTGTGTCAGAACGGCAAGAAAATTAATGGAATGCGCGAAAAAATGCAAG